>CALVHK010000040.1 GCA_944327405.1 uncultured Bacilli bacterium
AAAAAAGCTTACTCATTGGCAATAAAGTAAGCATAATATTCATCAAAAGTAATATCGTGTTCGTGTAAGTAGGTTGCTACTTCTACTCCGACGTAACGCCAGTGCCATGATTCTTCAGCAAACCCGGTTATATCTTCATTCGTTTCTTTGTATCTTTGGATAAAACCATATTTATAAGCATTTTCTGTTAACCATAAATAAGCAGGGGAATCTTTAAAGTTGGTAGTTGTTGTGTGTTCGGTGCTAAATATGTCTAGAGATAATCCGGTTTGATGTTCGGAGTATCCAGGGCGGGCAGCAATACTATCGGCATAGGTTGTTCCGTAAGTATCTTTATAGGAATCATATACACTTTGCTGATCTTGGTAGTTGCGGTAGCTAGAATTAATAATCAAGTAAATGCCGTAATTATTAGCTTGGTTCCACATATCAACGAAAGCTTCATAAACAATACTTCTTATTTGATGTCCTTCCCCATAGTAGTAGCGGTTACTGATATTAACTAAGTCTGCTGGGACATAATCTTCATTTAAATGATAATATTTATTTACAAGCATTAAATAATCTTTTGAAGTGTCGGTTTCTATATTGTGATCGTATCTGGCATAATCACTATTTGTATTAACGGTTGCAACTACATTTCTTGTAGTTGTTCCTTCGTTTTCTTCATGATAAGTCATATATCTATTTAAATTGTCTTTTATAAAGTATTCATCTTCTAGTAAATTTAGTAAAAAGTTGTTTTTCTCTTGAGTTGTTAGGTCAGTTACTTCTTCTTCTGTGAGATTTTCTTCTAATATGTCAATTTCCTCGGCGCTATATCCGAGTTCAAGCAGCTTGTATTCATTTGTTTGTTTGTATTTTATATCTTGATACACATTGGTTCCTATTATAATAGCAAGTATCAATAAAAGGATACCACCAAGGAAAAAATACACATTTTTCTTTAATTTTAGCTTTGTTTTTTTCAAAATTATCACCTAATACTATTATAACTAATATTTTTTTATTTGACAAATTTATTTTTTCATTGTAATATGTATTTGTAAAGTTTTAAGTAAAGGAATGATGGTAGTTGAAAAATAATAAGCAAGTTTTAAGTTATTGTAAAAATTTTGAAAAAATTATTAATACGGATTTTTTAGAAGGGGATAATTTGTCTTTACAGTTAGTGCATATTTATAAAGATTATATTTTTAGTATTGATCTGGCTAATGAAGAGGATGTGGAAAAAGCAATAGAAATCGATAAGATTATGGCTAGGTATGTAGATGATTATCTATTTAGAAAGACGTTAAAACAAGAGCTTTTAAGAGTAAAGGTGAAAAAATCTTGCAAAGATGTCATTCAAACGATTGTAGAAAGCATTATTGAGATATTTAAGAGAGTTGAATTTGAGCAGACTAGAAAGATTTATATATCAAAATGGATTTAATAAACACAAAACGTGTTTATTTTTCTTGGGGTTTTTGTTATAATGGATAGTAGTATAAGAAACGAGTGATAACATGAATTTTTTAGATAAATATAATATAAAGATTAATAATCAAAGTTTATTAGATACTGCTTTAACACATAGTAGTTATTCTAACGAACATGGTGGAGAGAACTATGAGAGATTGGAATTTCTTGGGGATGCTGTTTTGCAGCTTATTACTAGTGAATATTTTTATAAGAAATATGATTATCAAGAGGGAGAATTATCAAAAATAAGAGCTAGTTTTGTTTGTGAAGAGGCTCTTGCTCAATATGCTAAAGATGTAGGCATTGATAAGTGTATTAAAGTAGGAAACGGTCAAATTAAAAATATTAACGATACCATTATTGCTGATACTTTTGAGTCTGTTTTAGGAGCTATTTATCTCGATCAAGGTTTTGATGTGGCTAGAAAGTATGTTTTGAAAGTATTAAAGCCTTATGTATTAGAACATCATGTTTTTTTAGGGGACTATAAATCTAGGTTGCAAGAATTGGTACAAACCGACAAGAAATCTTTAGAGTATCGTTTGATAAGTGAAAGTGGTCCATCACATGATAAGACTTTTGTTTTTGAAGTAGTAATTGACGGTATCGTCTATGGCAGGGGTGTTGGAAAAAGCAAAAAAGAGGCCGAACAAAGGGCAGCAGAAGATGCTTTAAAAAAGCAAGCATAAAAGGGTGAAGAAAATGTATTTAAAAAATATTAGAGCATATGGATTTAAATCTTTCGCGGATAGGATAGATTTAGAGATTAAAAAAGGAATAACAGCGATCGTGGGACCAAATGGTTCGGGTAAAAGTAATATTGTCGATGCTGTACGTTGGGTACTAGGAGAGCAATCTGTTAAATCTTTGCGGGGAACAGAGGCGATGAGTGATGTCATTTTCTCTGGCTCTAAATCAAGACCGGCTCAAACTAGAGCTTATGTTGCACTAGTTTTTGATAATAGCGATCATTATCTTAATAGTGAGTTTACAGAAATTGAGATTAAAAGGGTAATTTATAATACTGGAGAGAATGAATATTATATCAATAATTCGAAAGTTCGTTTAAAAGATATCACCGATTTATTTATGGATACAGGAGCTGGCAATGACTCTTTTAATATTATTTCTCAAGGAAGTGTAGCCGATATTATTTCTAGTAAGCCTGAGGCAAGAAGAACAATATTTGAAGATGCTGCGGGAGTATTAAAATATAAAAAACGGAAGGAGATCAGTTTAAGAAAACTGGAGAAGACAAAAGAAAATATTTCAAAGATTAAACTTGTTATTGAGGAACTTGAAAAAACGGTTAAGCCTTTAAAAAAGCAAAGTGAAGTGGCTAAGAAGTATTTGAATTTAAAAGAGGAATTAAAGAATATTGAAATTGCGTTAATTGCTAGAGATGTTGCCACGATTAACATTGATTATAAAAGAATTAAAAATGAAGTGGATGCTATTAGTAAAAACTTGGCTCATATGGATGCTAGTGGGGCAAATGATTCTTCTATCCTAGAAAAACTTAAGTTGGATAGTTTAAAGTTAGAAGAGGCAATTACGAATAAGAATAATGAATTTTTAGATTTAACAGAGAATTTGGCAAGCTTAGAAGCAGAAAAACTCGTTACGATGGAAAGAAAAAAATATAATGCTAGTGGAAGTAATTTGGAAGAAGCTATGATTAAACTAAAAGAAGAGGAACTGGCGTTAAAAAAAGAACTTGCTACGGAAAAAACAAAACTTGATGATATTATTGCCGATGTTAAAGAAAAATCGATTGAAAAAGATAAAGTAGATAATGCTATTATTATGGAAAAAGTGAAACGAAATAATTTAACATCGAAAATTAATGATGCAGCAAAAGAGATCTTGGTCTTAGAAAATAAAATTGAAATTTTAAAAGATAATATTAGTAATCATTCTAAAATGCCTAGTGCAGTTCGTAGTGTAATGAGTAATATGCGTCTAAAAGGTGTTCATAATACGATTGGTAATTTAATTGAGACAGAAGGAATGTATCAAGTGGCTATATCTGTGGCTCTTGGTGGAGCATCTAACTTTTTGGTTGTAGATGATGAGGCTTCTAGTAAAGAATGTATTGCTTTTTTGAAGGAAAATCATTTGGGAAGAGCAACATTTTTTCCTCTCAGTGTTATTAAGCCTAGAGAGGTTTTAGAGCAGGATTTACGGAAAATAAAAGATGTTTCTGGATTAATTGATGTTGCTAGTAATTTGGTACGTTATGAACCAGAATATGATGCGATTATCAAAAACCAATTAGGACATGTCTTAGTTGTTCGGGATATTGATGCTTTAAATGCAGTTGGTAAGATTTTGGATTACCGTTATAAAATTGTTTCTTTAGATGGAGAGGTTTTATATGTTGGTGGTTCTATTACAGGTGGTTCTTTAAATGGGGCCAATAGTGCTTTTAATGATCGTTTGCAGTTAAATGAATTGGAAGAAAAATTAGAACTTTCTAAGTTTGAATTAGAAAATTATAATCGTGAGTATAAAGAGTTTAATGATCGTTTTGAGGATTTAGAGCAAAAAGCAACTGATTTATCTAAAAACCTCATTAATTTGAATGAAATACTAAATACAAGAACAAATAAAGTTAGAACGATTGAGGATAGCTTAGCTAAGAAAGAATTAGAAATTAAGGGAAATGAAGAGATCGGAACAAATAAATTGGATCAAAAATTGGTTAGTATTTTGGAAGAGGTAAATCAGGTTTCTAGCAATAAGGAAATTGTAGCAGAAGAATTAAATAAGCTTAAAAGACAAAAATCAGAGCTTTTGCTACAAATTAATGAAATAGAGGCTAAAAATAATAAAGCAAACTCTGAATATAATCGCGTTCAAAATACACTAAAAGAAAAAGAAATAGAACTTGGGAAATATGATGTAAAACTTGATAATTTACTTCTTAATTTATCCGAGAATTATAATATTACATATGAGTATGCATGTAGTAATTATGAGCTTGATATGGATGAAGGACTTGCCCGAGAAAAAGTGGATGTATTAAAAAAAGAGATTGGCTCTTTGGGTGAAGTGAATACGGGGGCAATTAGTGAGTTTGAAAGGATAAATGAAAGATATGAGTTTTTACTTAAACAAAGTAGTGATTTAGAAGAATCTAGTTTTGAACTTAATAATATTATTACAGAGATGGATAAGATTATGACCCAAAAGTTTAAAACTACTTTTGAGGCTATTAGCAAAGAATTTAATCATGTTTTTAGAGCTTTATTTAAAGGGGGAAGAGGGTCCCTTAGATTAACTGATCCCGATGATCTACTAAATACAGGTATTGAAATAGAGGCAGAGCCTCCAGGAAAGAAGTTGAATTCGATAGGTTTACTCTCTGGGGGGGAAAAAACATTAACGGCTATTGCGGTATTGTTTGCTATACTAAACGTTAAACCAAGTCCGTTCTGCATTTTAGATGAGGTTGAAGCTGCCTTAGATGAAGCTAATGTCGATACTTTTGGTAAATATTTGCAAGAACGTAAAAATGTGAGTCAGTTTATTTTAATTACTCATAAGAAAAGAACAATGGAATATGCTGATGTTTTATATGGTATTACTATGCAAGAGTCTGGAGTTAGTAAAATTGTTAGTGTTAATTTGGAAGAAAATACATAAATTATTGTTGTTTTTTCTTCTTTTTTTTGTTATGATATCTGGCAAGGAGGGTTATTTATGGACTTAATAGAGCAAATTTTAAAAAGAAAAAGTGAATTAGAAGAAATGAAACAGTATTTAGAGAAAATTAAAACTAATTTAGCTCAAAATGAAAGCAAGGAAGAAAAAGTAAGAGCTTTGGTAGAAACTATCAAGCTTGGTTTGCTAGAAAATATGAATTTAGGTAATTATAATGATACAGTTACTTATAGTTTTACTTACTGTCCGGCTGAAAATATGTATTTATCTAGTAATGGAAGAGAAGAGGGATTAGTTAGTCCTGCAGATACTACGAAAGATGCTGTTCTTGCATTAACGACTAATAAAGGATATCCTTATAGTATGTTTGAATCGGATGTTTGGCGCTTATTTAGATCTATGTGTATAGAAGAAGGTATTCAAATAAAAACAGAAGATTATAGAAGTTTTTATTATCCAACATCAGGGCAATTAGTAATCACGGTTACTGCTAAGATGGATTTAACAAATAAATTGTCAAAATAAAAGAATAGCTTATGGCTATTTTTTTAAATTTCTCGATATTTTTCTGCATCTTTAAAAGGATTTCTAGGATCTATATGATCTATAAATAAAATTCCGTTTAAATGATCGATTTCATGTTGAAAGGCAATAGCGATATCTTCACGGACTCTAATTCTAAATTTATTGCCATCCGTATCTTGAGCTTCAACAGTAATTCTAGCAAAACGCGGAACAATTCCTTCGATTTCTCGATTAACGCTCAAACATCCTTCACCTTCACCAACATATATTTGTTCTTCACTATGGCTAATTATTTTGGGATTAATAATAATATAATCTTTGAAAGTTTCATCTTCTAGCTCTTCAACAATCACAAAAATTCTTTTAGGAATACCTATTTGGATAGCTGCAAGTCCCATACCAGCTCGTAAATTATATTTTTCTGCATACTTGGCAATTTGACTCATTTTTAAATAGGTAATCATATCTTGAATATTTTGTTTGTCATATTTAGATAAAGGAAATTCGACTGGTATACTCACTTTATGTAATCTTTTATCAGCTTCGTCTAAAATAGTTATATTTGGTAATTTCATTTTCATCACCCCTTAAGTGGCTATATTTTACCATAAATTTCGACATTTGTAAAATAAAAAAAGGAAGAATGCTCTTCCTAATTGTTATTATTGCCCCAGCTCCAACCAGCGCCAATAATTATTACAAGTAAAATAAATAGAACAATCCATATGGCTGCTCCGATGCCATAGCCACTAGTATAACCAGCATAACCAGTATTACAACAAGGTTGGTATCCGCCATAGCCACCACCATAGTAGCCATTATTTCCATAATAATACATATTTATACCTCCTTTATGTATCTATTATAGTTTACTCATTTAGGCACTGTTTTGACATTAAAACTTGATAATTTTTAAAATTTCTTTAAAAAGCTTGAGGAATATGTTAAACTATATATAGGGTGTTAATAGTGAAGAGACTATTTAGTAAAATGGATATATGGTTACTTATTATCATGGTGATATATAGTATTGTGGGATTAATTATGATTTTTTCTTCATCAAGTGTATCAACCGTACTTCGGTACAATGTTCCTCAATATCATTTTTTCCTAAGACAAGCAATATTTTTGGTTGTTAGTTTTCTTGTTGGTTTTTTAATCGTTATTAGATTTCCAACTAGTAAGTATAAATATTTAGCTCCTTTTGCAATTGTGGGGATTATTATTGCTTTATTAGGTTTGTTTGTCTATGGAAGAATTACGAATAATGCACAGAGTTGGTATGATTTGGGTCCTTTTGCACTGCAACCGAGTGAGTTTGCTAAATCAATTATCATTGTTTTTTTAGCTGTTGCTTATAGTAGGCTTGAGAAAAGGAAAACTGCTAATATTTATGCTTTCTTAATTCCGGTTGCTATTTGTCTTGTTATTGCGGTTTTAATTGCGATGCAACCAGATTTTGGAACTGCTTTAATAATATGTGGAATTGTTTTCTTTGTGTTTATCAGTATTCCTTATGTTAAACAAAATATTGTTAAAGTATTAAAAATTGGGGCAGTATGTTTGGTGGTAGCAGCAATTGCTTTACTTTATAGTGGGGCAGAAATATTTAATTCGAGACAGCTGCAAAGATTTGAGTTTCGTAATCCTTGTTTAAGATACCAAGAAAATACCGGGTATCAAGTATGTAATGGGTTTATTGCTATTCATAATGGAGGATTATTTGGAGTAGGACTTGGCAATAGTAGTCAAAAGTATTTATATTTGCCGGAGAGTCATACCGATTTTATCTTTCCGATTATTGTAGAAGAGTTGGGACTTATTGTAGGTATTCTTCTCATTATTGGCTATATGGTTATGTTATGGAGGATTCTTCGAATAGCAAGACAGGCGGAAAATTTGAGACTTAGTATTTTGGCATATGGAGTATTTCTCTATTTACTCTTCCATATTTTGATTAATTTACTAGGGGTACTCGCTTTGATACCACTTACTGGTGTACCACTTCCATTCCTTAGTTATGGTGGATCATTTACGATAAATGTTGTCATTATGCTTTTTGTCGTTCAAAGAGTAAATATTGAAAATAAAACGATAAAAGCAAAAAGGGAAATGGCAAGTATTACGAATTAGAAAGGAAAGTCATGAATAAGAAAATTAAACGTGTAAAACTTTTTTGCAAAGATGTAAGTAGACATCAAGATACTATGGAAAAGTTAGAAAGAGAATTTCGAAAGTATCATTTTGAAGTTGTTGATGAAGATTATGATTTAGTTGTATCTGTTGGGGGAGATGGATCATTTTTAAGAATGGTAAATCAAACAGGCTTTGATTCTAATGTTTATTATATTGGACTTAATGCTGGTACTTTAGGGTTTTTACAAGAGATTGATGAAAAAACAAGTTCAAGTTTTGTTGCAAGACTAAAAGAGGGCAATTATCAAATAGAAGAAATTAATCTGGCGGAAATTAGAATTGTTACACATAATAAAGAATATTATTTTACTTCTTTGAATGAAGTAATTGTTAGAGAATCGGATTTAAAAGTGTTAAGTATGGATGTTTATGTTAATGGTGCATTATTAGAACATTTTTATGGAGATGGATTACTTATTTCAACACCTACTGGAAGTACTGCCCATAATATGAGCTATGGAGGAAGTATTATTTATCCAAGTATATCAGCTTTATCATTAACACCAATAGCTCCTTTAAATAATAGGGCTTATCAAACTTTGGCTAATCCTATTATTGTTCCTGATAAAACTGTTATTAGGCTTATTCCGATCGATGAGGTACAAAGTGTATTTGTTATTATCGATGGAAAAAACCAAAGAATAGACGATGTATTAAAAATAGAAATCGTTATGGATAGTAAGAAAATAAATGTCTTAAGAATGAGTGAATATCATTTTATTGATAGGGTTCGTGATAAATTAGTTGAATGAAAAAAGTCATAGACTGTATTAGTTTATGACTTTTTC
>CALVHK010000041.1 GCA_944327405.1 uncultured Bacilli bacterium
ATAAATTGTAATTTGTATTATTTATTTGATAGAAAAATAACTTTTTTCTTTATCTAATTTAACATTTTTTAAAGTAGCCATTTCTTCAACAGTTACAAAAGCATACCCCTCATTTTGTAATTTTTCCATAGCCAGCAAAGCACCATCTACAGATGTTTCATATAAATCATGTAATAATACTATTGCACCATCATGGGCATTTTCTACTATATAATTTGCTATTCTATTTGCATCTTTATATTTCCAATCTTCTGTATCAAGATCCCATAGAATAGTGTACATATTAGATATTGCCTTTATATTTGAGTTGATATTTCCATAAGGTGGTCTTAAATAAAGTGTTTCACTATTAACTACATTTCTTATCGCATCATTAGTCTTCTTTATTTCATTTATAACTGCATAATCATCTAGCTTTAAAAGATTTGAATGACTATAAGTATGACTACCAATCAAATTACCCATATCATGAGCTCTTTTTAATGTATCCTTATAATCATTTACACGATCCCCTAAAACAAAAAATGTTACACGAGCATTATACTTATCTAAATTTTCCAGCAATTTATTTGTACCAATGTAGCTTGGACCATCATCAAATGTAAATGCGATTAACTTTTTATTGCTAAATTCTTTTAAATCTCTATTTCGAGTATTTGAGATATTTTCTGTTTTACTATATTTTAAATATTCATTCTTTATTATTCCATTTAATTCACTATATGGAATTAATATTCTGACTTCACCTGCTGAATAATACGCAACTTGATATGGTGGAAATATTATTTCTAATCCATCATCTATAAAATTGAAATGCTCAAAGTTATTTGAATTACTTTCTAACCCACTTTTGACCATATCTTCATCAAATTCTAAATTATTATCATTACTATATTTCATAACATAATAGTAAGAAAGAGTTGATAATCTTTCTAGAGATTTATCGTTTGCTAAAAAATCTGTAATTGACACTATCTTATCATCATTTTTATTGTAATAATAAGATTTATCACTTCTCATATAATGATTTCCTCCTGTATATTCATAAACTGTTAAATGAACTCCTAAAATATCTTCGTTTTCACTTATTTCATAATCAGTTTTAAAATCATATTTCATTGAATTCATATTTTCTAAATCACTTATATCATTTTTAAATTCTTCTTCTTTGTTTTTTATATATTCAGTTGAATAAGCTAATAAATTTTCATTTTTTACCTTAGGATAATTAATTTCAATCGAGTAATTATCTGTTTCTTGCTTTTCATATAAATTATTTTTAGAGTTACTAAAGCATAAGCTAAAAATTCCAATCATCAAGACTATAATCAAACTTAAAAATATTTTTCCAAATTTTGTTAATCTTCTTTTGTGAATTTTTTTATATTTCATACTACAACACCTCTTCAAATTACTATTTATCTGTCTGTTTAATTATATCATACTTTTTACATATTTTTTTATTAATATACTAATCATAAGATTACTATTTTACTAACATTTTATTTTATATAATATATCATTATATATCAGAATATAATTTCTCAATTAAATCATATTCTCCTCCTAATTGAGCATATAATTCAGATATTTTATTTTCATATTCTTCTTTCTTATTGTTATATTCAATAAGTTTCTTTTTTTGAAAGAAGAAAGGTTTATTATCTTCTAAGTGGCCAATTAATGTTTGATAAGACTTTATTCTATTATCTATCATTCTTATATTTATATTTGAATCTTCAATAGCATATCTAATATTTAGTTTTAATAATGATTTAAATAACTCATTATCATCATTTTTCTTTTTAGTCATAATGCACCTCCAATACTTAAATATTTATTACAATTTAATTATATCACTTTTTTAACGAATAATCTTCGGTTTCGTAGTTAAAACTAATTTTAATGGGACAATAGTATCGGTGATAGTTATGTTTGATAATAATTTACGATATGCTAGAGAAGAATTAGAAATGACACAATCTGAACTGGGTTATATATTTGGTGTATCTGATTCAGCAGTTAGATCATGGGAAACTGCTCACGATTCAATACCTTTACCTAAACTAATTAAATTTTGTGATATGTATGATTTCTCATTAGATTTTATATGTGGTTTAATTAGAAAGAATATTACTTATGGTCATTTTAAAACTGACAAAGTTAAAATTAGTAAAAAATTAAAAGAGTTAAGAAAAAGTTTAAATCTATCTCAACAAAAATTATCTGATGATTGCAAAATATCTCAAACAACATATAGTGGTTATGAAACAGGTCATTATCTAATTAATACAACTAATCTTTATTATATTTGTAAAACTTATAATGTTTCTATGGATTGGATTGTTGGAAGAACTAATAATCAAAAAATAGGCAAATAAAAAAAGCGAGAGTATGCTAAAAAAAATAACATATTCTCGCTTTTATAATACATTTAGTGAATAACAATAATCATATACATTTAATTGTTCATTGATTTTGGTATTTATTTCTTCATTATTAAAGTCATATTGAAAGATATTAAACAGCATTTCTAATGAAAACTTTCGCTTTTCTAATAATGATAGCTCCATATACTTTGCTGAAATAAATAATAGGTTCTTATATTTAGCAAAGTTAGTTATTACATTTTTAGATTCATGATCTAGTATTAATAATACATTTTTTAGAAGTTTAATGAAGTTATTAATATCATAAATAGGTGTAAACCCTATATCTTCAAGTAGGTGTATTGCTAATCTAATCTTATCAATTCCTTTTAAATCATCAAACATATTAACTAAATCAATAACTTTCTCGGTATTATCATCTAATAACATAAATATTCTCCTTTCAAATACGCCATTTAAGGCACTTTATTTAAAGAACAGATAAGAGATTAAACCTTAACTTAAAACTCAACTATAAGCATTTAAATAGGGTATAATTTCAAATTTCTGTTTTTCTATTTATCACTCTAACAATCAAAAAAATCAAGAGTATTTTTTAAATTTATCTACTTAAATCAAAATCATCTTTATCGTATTCTTCTTCATCATAATCTCTAACTCTTTCTTTATAATAATCTGGTGCTTCAACATAATCAAATAATTCATCTTGTTTAGTTGTTCCTTTAGATATTCTTACAACATCTCCCATATCAAACTCACTATTATCATAACAATCTTTAACAACATCAGCAGTTTCATCTTTAGTATAATCATTACCTCGTTGTAATAATTTTCTTAAAAATTTCTTTAATAGTTGAAATAGTTCACTTAATCTATAAATTAAACTTCTATTTTCTTGTTCTAGGTTTTGATTTTCATATTCTAGTTTACTTATTTCTTTCCTATATTTTTGATTTTCTTTTTCTAGTGATTTATAACTATTAGCATAACTATCAACTTTATTAAATATTGTTTGTAGTTTAGGTTGCAATTCCATTACTTTTTTAGATTCATTAATAACATTATTCATACTATCAAAAGTTTCTTTTTCTAAAATAACATGTTTATTATCAAAAGGAATCTTTTTATTTGTTTTCATTTGTTCTTCAAACTCACTCATCGCTTTATCTAATCTATCACTTTTAGCATTTAATTCGTGATTTAATTTTTTAGTAAGTTGTTTATATTCTTTTATTTTAATGTGTTTATTATCACTACCTTTAATACCTCGTTCTAGATCATAACCTTTTTCAGTTAGACTTTTATGATACATATCTTGTAATTGTGATAGGTGTATTTTATCTCTAATATATTGTTTTTAGATATGGTATATCTTTCAGTATTAGTTCTCTTATCCAATTTCTTAACAAGTGGAACAACAACACAATGAACATGAGGTGTTAATTCATCTAAATGGACAGTTGCATGTAAAATTTGTTCTTTTTTATAACCTAAATCTTTATAAACAAATTCCATACAAGTATCTGCCCATTCTTTTATTTGCTCTCTAGACATACCATCAAAGAAAGTATGAGTAGCAGTAAAAATTAATTCATCAGCAACACAATTTTTGGAACTATTTAACATTTCATGGTATCTTTTCTTTCTATCAGCTCGTTCAGTTTTCATTCTTTCTTCGTGTTCTTTTTTATATTCTTTTGTTAGTTTATCAAAACCTTTAGTATATTTCATATCTAGTGGAACAAGTTCTATATTATTTTTACTTAATTCTATTTTAATATCTTTATTTGATTGATAAGCTTTCTTTTCTCGCTTATTATGTGATCCTATTTGGGCTAAATCAGGTATAGTCATAATAGGTTCACTTCTAAATATTGCATAATTTAATTCCATATATCATTTCTCCTTTCTTTTTAAACAACAAAAAAGATATGTCGTTAAACATACCTTTAATTACATTAATCATCATATCTCTTGTTATAATGACAATAATTTCTTATCTTACATTTCTCGCAGTTAGGGTGTTCTCCACAAATGTTAGCAGATCTTAATAAACAAAATTGTTGGATTATTGATTCTACGATTATCTCATCACAGTTATTTAATTCAGCAATCTTTTTTATAATATTTAATACTTGTTGTTCAGTAGCATTAGCATTTTCAACAATTCCTAGTCTATGACTACCAAATAATCTTTCTAATTGAGAACTCTTTTTGCAAGTATTAACTCCAACTCTTTTTAAATAATCATAAGCAAAAGCTCGTCCAACTTGTATTAATTTATATTTACCACTGTTAAACATATTTGCTATGTCATTAGGTTTTTCTTTACTTACAAACTTATCTAAACTTCCATAATCTTTTTCTATTTGTTCTAATACCATTATATTTTTAGATAATGCTTTCATTTGATAACTAATCATTGGGTTAGTGCAATGAATCTTCCTTAACTTATTAACTAAAACACTTGGTTCAACAACTTTTAAATAATTCTTATTATAATTATGAAATATTTCATCAATAGCATCCATATTTTCCCTAATATTATTATCTCCCCATCTATGATTAGAAAGTAGAGCAATTATTAATGCCTTTAAATGTTCTTCAAAAGAATATTTTTTACCTTTCTTTCTTGATTTAACATTATTAACTAAATCTTTAATATCTCTCATATAATCGTAATTGATTTTTTCCATACTTTCTTTTATAAGAGGGTATATATCTTTTAAATCATTATCATCTAATAAAGTAATATTTTTAACCATTTCATAGTTAGGATTATATATTTCTTCCTTATCAATACAATTCTTTAATACATCTATAACTTCTGCATTAGATAAATACTTTACTTTCTCAATAGGAAATACAACTTTATTTACCTTAACATATTTTATCAGCAAAGGAATTAATTCACTATTTTTAAAAATTTCCTTATTTTCCATAAAAAAATATCTCACTTTCTAAATTTTAGCCTTTAACTAATAAAGTGAAATATTGCCTTTTATCCTTATTTTATAAGGTATTTCTTTATTTTTATATTTGGGTATCACTTATTCAACAACACCCAAGGAGTTTTAACCATTCTAGGACCATTTTCATCTTCATAACCTTTACAGTTTGGAATAACATATCCTACACAGTCAATTAATTTTACACTAGCTTCTAAACCTTCTATTTTTATTTTTGCAGCAGTGCTTGGTACAAATTTAGGTTCTGTTGTCATTATGGTTTTTCCTTGTGCAGACTGTGGTATTTCATCAAGTGCTCTTTTTCTTTCATATTCGTCTTCAATATTAGGAACAACTAAAGTTTCTATCATTTTTTTTATGAATGTAGATTTACCTGTTCTAACAGCACCCACTATACCAAAATAAATATCACCACCTGTTCTTTCAGTAATGCTTTTAATTATTTCCATTTTTTCCATTAATTTATCCCTACTTTCATATTTTCTATTTAACTATATGAGATTAAAAAAAAAGTATTCAAAAATACTTTTAAAATTAACAAATTATAATCTATTTAATCTATTCTATTTTCATTAATAATATTTTCTATCTCTTTGTAAGTCTGTTCTACTTGTTTTTTATCTCCTTCGATAGCAACAACTTTCATTTTTGGAGATGTATATTCATCAATTTCAAATTTTACATTTTTATTTTCAAATGTTACTCTATGTCTTTCTAATACTTTTTTATTATTTAAATCTAATATTTCAATTAGTGATTCAACAAAGTTTTTATTTTCATCAGTTATAATTAAATCTTCTGATTCTCTACAAACATTTAGTACATCATTATTAAGATTATCATCTTTAAAATTTAATACTTCTTCAGTTTTATCTTCATAAATATTTTTTGTAATTCTAGCCATGATTTTACCACCATTTTTATAAAGTGTTCTAATTTGTTCATAATCCTCTATTTTTTTATAATTATGGCTAACGCAATATTCAATAAATTTATGTACATCTTTTACTTTAAAACTATATTCATATTCTTTGTTCATTTTTACTTCACCTTTCTAAAATTAGATTATAATATTTATATCTTGTAAACAATTGATATTTATTAGAAATTTTATATTAGCCTAATTTTAATAATCTATCATTTCACATATATGTGATGTATCTATTTGTAAATTATTATCTATTTTTTTTACTATTATATATCCTAAACACTGATCTTGATTTTTAGTAAACTTGATTGCTGTTATTGGTATATAACCTGTTATATTCCCATTACTATCTTGTTTTTCTAACAAGTCTTCTACTTTTATTTTAGCTTCGTTATTTTCATCAAATATAAATAAGTTAGGATTTTCTTCGTAGGATGCATAAATATATTCTTCATAGTTAATATATCTAGTATTATTTTTATAATTATCTAAAACATCTCTAGTTAAACAAGATAAAATATAACTTACTATTAAAGCAACAATTAGCAATAAAAAATCATAAAACACATATTTATGAAGATGTAATTTTATTTTTTTATTCATAATTACCACCTCCAACAATAACATTAAAACTTATATGTGTTTTTACAGAGGATACAAAATTATCTTTTCTTTTAGAATATATATGAATATAATATCTTCCTTTTTCATTTATATATTTGCTTATATCTTTAATATATTCTCCTTTATATAATACTTTATTCATCCTCTTTATCTCTATATTAACTTCACTATTAATTACTTTCTTATAATTTAACCCACTATCTCTTAACCAATTATTTGTATCTTCTTTCCTTCTTCCACTTTTATAATGTACTTCATACTCGGCAATATCTAAAATAATAGAATCTTTTAAATCTATTTTGTTAATTAAATTTTCCACAGAATTATATCCTCTAGAACTAGCATTTATCAAAAAAGTATTGTTATATTTTTCTGTGTAATAACAGTTCATTAATTGATTATTTATTTTTATTTCAAATAAATTTTTATTATAAGAACTAAAAAGAGCACTTAAAAAAGGTAGAAAAAGTATTATTCCAATTATTATTAGCATTAAAAATTTTTTTAATTGTATTAATATTTCTGATGCATAACTATTCATACCTATCTCCTATTTATATTAAAAGAAAATCTATTATATAGATTCTCTAATAAAATGTTTTTTAAATACCAGTAGTATCTTTTTTTACTATCTCTTTATTACTAAGATTGTTTCCAAGTTCATTTAATTCACTTAATAACTTATTATATTGATTTAATTCTTCATTTGTTTCAAAATAAATTAAGTTATTGCTATATACTACTTTACTATTGTTATTTTCAAGAAAATATAATATTTCATCTATTTTATTTAAAAATTCATTTAAATTATTAGAAAGTCTTTCCATTTCTTTTCTTACTGTTTTTAAGGTTTCTAAATCTTTTTCTGTATACATAAGACTTAAATAAAGATCATAATAATATTTACTGTCTTCTAATTTATCCTTATCTATTAAATTCTTTATTGTCTTTTCTTCACTTAAATTTTTTATATTATCAAAAGATTCATTTATTTTATCTTTTGCTATTTTTATAGTTGAATGACTTAAATCAAAGTTAGGTCTATCTTTTACTAAATTTTCATATGATAATATATTAGTTAATTTATCGTTATTTAAATAAAAATTAATTGTTTTTACATTATCAGATAATTGTTTATAAAATTTTTTTACTGCTTCTTCTACATATGCACAATCACCACTTGTTTTTACTGTAATAGAAAAGTCATCAGTTGCTAAATCTTTGTTAGAATAATTGATAATTTCTTGCTTTAATATTTTTTCTTCTTGTATTTGTTTAACTACCATATAAGCTACTAGAGCAAAAAATAAAGCAAAAACAACTGCGATTATAATAACCAATTTTTTCAATAACTTCTTTTCTTTCATATCTAACACTCCTCGTATAATAGTTTTTGTAAGTGTTATTTTACTTACATTAACTATTTTTTATTTATTCTATTTTATAAGTAAA
>CALVHK010000042.1 GCA_944327405.1 uncultured Bacilli bacterium
ATGTTATTTCCTTCTTTAAAAGTAAAGTTATAGCTAAAGCTAAAGTTTTCCGTGTTTTTACTAAGTAGAGATTTGATAATTGTGTTTTTTAGTGCCTCATCTTTTATTGCCATTCCTTCATAGGTGATACTATCCACATGGTTAATTACTTTTTCACTACTATTAAATACTTCAAAATTGAGATAATAGGCACCAGTAAAAATTAAGAATAATATTAAACTATAGATGGTTGATTTTAAAAATTTATATATTTCTTTTCGGGTAATTAAATCATAGACAATTGAATAAATGATAATGATTACGATGCTAATTAACCAACCAATTCCACCTGCTTCAGTCAAAATTGCATATGTTAATAAACATACTGGTAAAAGAGTGATGCCTTTGATTAAGAAGTGCGCGAAAGGATTCTTGAAACTTGTTTCATTATTTTCCATTTTCCGATGTTTAAATACGAAGAATCCAGCTATCATATAAACAATACTTAATGCTAACATTTTTATGATGCTTATCGTATCATAAAAAGTATCGTTATTTCCTGCTTGGAGTGGAGAAATAAAGTGATAATTAAAGTAAGATGCATAATAGAGTTGATATTCATTCTTTAACAAATGCTCTTCACATGAAGTATCGCCATAACAAAGGTAATTATCTGGTTTGCAATCCTCACTTTCACAAACAATGTAGTTATCCGCTGAATAATAATCACGAGTTAAATGGTTTATGCCATTAATAAACGGAATGATTAAAACTAATATTAATAAAACAATGATGCTTGTAATAAAGTTTCCAGATAAGACTACGGCTAAATTGCTTACGATAAACATAAAGATATAAGAAACAAGCCAGAAAATAAAATAGTCTAGAAGTAGGGCAAAAGGTATTGTTAAGTTGGTAAATAAAAGACTAAATAAGCCAAAAATTAGAGTATTTATTAACATGAATATGAAAATAATGAAAATACCACCTATTGTATTGGTTAGAAAGATACTCTTTCTGCTAATTGGTTTTGACATGACAAAGTCGACACTTTTCTTCTTGAAGACAAAGCCAAATAAAGTGAGAGATAAAGCTACTGGGATAAACAGTAATCCTAAGTAAGTAAAAATACTTACTAAATTAAACGTTAATAAATTATTATCACTCATGGTTAAGACAATAATTAAGAAAATAATATTAATGATTGGAATTACTCCTAGAAAGAATGCTAGTAATCCTTTGGATTTACGAATATTTTCTTTGAAATAATTTAAATTAAAGAACGCTTTCAAATTCATAACCTAACGCCTCCATTTGATAAATAAATACTTCTTCTAAAGTAAGGGGTAGATAATCTAATATGACGGGATTTAGACTTTCTAAAAATTTTCTTGAATCCTTCCCTTCTTCATCAATAATTAGTGTTGCTACACTTCCTATCTTTTTGTAAGATAGGATTTTTAACTTTTTAAATGTTTTTTTGTCAAAATCACTCTTCAGCGATATTTGAACTTTAAACATGTTTGTTTTTAGGGAATCAATGTCACTTTCAAATAAAATATTTCCTTTATATAACAAACCTAAGTTATCACATATGTCTTCTAGCTCTCGTAAGTTGTGACTTGTCATAATAATCGTGGTATCTTTTTTTGACATGGCCTCTGATAATAGTTTTTTGAAATATTTTCTTACAACCGGATCTAGTCCATCAAAAGTTTCATCAAAGAACATGTATTTGGCATTGGTGGCTAGTGCACAAATTAGAGCACATTGTCTTTTCATTCCTTTGGAAAAACTACTTATCTTGGCATTTAAATTTAGTTTTAAAGTATTTGCAGTATTAATAACATACTTCATATCAAAATTATGATATAGCGATTTATAATACTCAGCCATATCCATTAAACTATAACCTGGATAAAAATAAAGATCATCGGGTACAAATACCATTTCTTGTTTTAGTGATTCGTTATCATAAGCCGATTCATTATCTATTAGAATCACTCCTTCATCAGCGGTGTAAATGCTGTTAATTAAACGAAGTAAAGTAGATTTACCGGCACCATTGGCTCCTACTAAACCATAGATTGCATTATCTTTAATGTTACAGTTTAAGTTTTCTAAAACATAATCTTTTCCATTAAAGCTTTTGCTTAAATTCTTGACTTCAATCATATTTTCTCTCTCCTTAATTGTATTATATGTACTAATACAATTATAATATACCACATGTAACACTATTATGCAAGAAAAAAATGTAAAGTTTTTAAGCTTTACATTTAAGAAGTTACTACAACATAAGGATCTGTTGCAGTTCCCGAGCCGGTTAGAGTGACATCACTACGGAGGTTGATGACAGGTCGGATGCCTAGTGTTAAATATACCGCACCCCAGTCAAATATGCCATTTGAAAAAACACCAAACATATATGCTTCTTTACTATACGATGGGCCAGAAAATGAATGAGGAGAAATTGTCCAATAATCTTGATTATTATAAAGAAAATAATTAGTATTATAATACCTATATACACCTCCTGCATATACCACTTCATCTGCTGTAATTAATCCGACTGGATACTCTAGCCTTCCATTACCTTCATCTGCACCCTTAGCTGTATACAAATCACTAATATTGTTGCATAAATATGTTGGATTTTTATTAGTTATTAATCTTATATAGGCACCATAATAAGTTTCTGTTGAACCTGTTCCTCCCAACCCGTTAGAATAATTTTCTTCTGTACTTGGGGTTCTGTCTCCGCAGAAGCCGGCATTAATATCAAGATAACTTGTGTAATCTCTCAAATTATCTTGATACCAATTTTCTAGCTGAGTTTTTACATTACTGGATGTTTCTAGACCCATGACACTTCCGCTTGCATACATGTACCCTACACCTGCGTTTTCCCATCTCAAATTATTAAATACAAATACATTGTTATCTGTTTTTATTTGGGTGTCGTTTCCCACAATATTGTGATCTTGAACCATATCACTAGTGGCTTCTCCACTGTAAATTAATCTAATACTACCTCTTCCATTAATCCGTATAATTCGCCAATAAAATCCTGCAAAAGATACCCAGTTATCTGTTGGATTTCCAGCAAAATAATACGTTATTCCATCATTATCCTCTGCCATAAATAGGGTTTTTGTAGTGCTTTCAGTATAAACGTTATTAAAATCATATCTTGTCATTTTATTATAATTTCCCAAAATACTCTGAATATTAGATCCTTTTAATTTCTTAAAATATATGTAACACTTAGTTCCTTTTTTATTAATAGAAATGTCTACATTTCCATCTTGATAGCTCATTATTATACTCTTATCTTTTTCTCCATCAACTTCACAATAGCTTTCTTCTGAATTTAAAAGGTATCCATGTGTTGGTACAGTATCAATACTCTCATACTCTCCATTATCATTTTCTTGATACATCGCTACCATTTTAAAATCATATGGCGTATAATTTACTGTTCCATTAATGAGGGGCAGACTTTGCGCTGTTCTATATTTGGCTTTCGTAAAATTTAATACTAATGTACTAATTATTGTTACTATTACAATTCCTATAATAATATTTCTCTTCAAATGACTTCTTTTTAAAGTTTCAAATGGCATAACTTTACCTCTCCTTTTTATGATGCGCTACTTCATTTATATTTTTTAAAAAAATGGTTATTATAATTGTAGCACTATTTTACACAACATAATTATAAGCTATGTTTGTTTTAAAAAGCAAGGGATATTTCATTATTTACGTACTTTTTACGCAATATTTACATTATATACGTACACAGATTTAATTAAATTAATATTATGAGACAATTATTCTGGTGATTTAAATGTATAAAAATAATTTAAAAATACTTAGAAATGAAGTTAATTTGACACAAAAAGAAATTGGAGATATTTTAGGTTTAAGTAAAAGTCAATACAATAATTACGAAACAGAATATACAACTATTCCTATTAAACATTTAAATAAGCTTTGTAATTTTTTTAAGGTTTCTCTTGATTATATATTTGATTTTACAAATGCTAAAAATTATGAGTCTTCAAATAGAGAAATAAATAGACTTGAAAGTGGAAAAAGATTAAAAACTTTGCGTAAAGAAAATAATCTCAGTCAAATGCAATTAGCTGATTTTTTAAATACCTCTTTTTCGAATATTTCTGCTTATGAACGAGGTGTTAATGCCATTAATACTAACTATTTATACACCATTTGTAAACATTTTCATGTTTCTGCGGATTACTTACTAGGTAAAATTGATGAACCAAAGTATTTAAAAAATGATTGATATTTAATCAATCATTCATAGCTTAATTGGGTAACATCATAACCATAATACTCTAGTATGCTAACAGCTTTCCTTGATTTTGTTCCTTTATTACAGACGATATAATATCGTTTGTTTTTATCTAGTAGTGTTTTATAATTTAGTAATAATCTTTCATAAGGAATGTTTATACTATCAGGATGATGATAAGCTTCGTAATCTAGAGGATGCTGTATGTCTATTAATGTACCCATATTTTTGTGGTAATCACTTATGTTTAATCTTTTCATAAATCTCACACTATACTTTATGTGTAAATAAAAACAAGGCTTAATGAAAAGGCCTTATTTTAATTAAAGAAATCATCAAAAAATTCATCATCCGTGATAACATTGTCATTTACAATAATACTATCAGCATCGACATTAATCTTTGGCTTGTTTTCTCTTTCAGTTACAACCGGTTGTTCTATTGGTTGTGTTTTTTTCTCCTCTAACGGAGTTTTTTCTTTTGGTTCTTCCATTACTTGTTTTGGTTCCTCTAAAGAAGTACTAGTTGATGGTACTTCCGGTGCTACTGGCGCTTCTTTTGGAAGTTCTATTTTGGCCTCTTCAACTGGTGCTACAGTTTGTTTTGCCTTAGCTTCCATTTCCGCTTTTTGCCTTTCTTCTTCTTCATCTAACTCTTTTAATCTTCGATCAATATCTTTCATCATTTGATCGATATCCATGTCGGATAAACTACTCATTGGTTTATTAAACATAGGATTAGAACTAAATGGTGATGATGTTGGTGAAGTACTAGATGGAGTTTGGGAATTCACCTGTGATGGAGTTGCAAAAGGATTCATCATTCCACCTGATTGGAAAGGATTACCAAAGTTGCTACTAAATGGACTTGGCTCGTTTCCACTACTTTCTAGATTATTCATCATTTGTTTTCTTTTTTCTTCTGTGACAAACTTTTTTAGATCAAACAATTCAATTTTCTTTATTTCTCTAGTTGGATAGGCTGCTTCTTCCCGAGTCATACCCCAATCCATTTTAAAGTCTGGTTCAAGTTTCGTTTTAAATGGATTCATACGTAGTCTTATGATAATAGCTTCGAATAATTTTAGCTTTTGTAAATCGGATACGGTTACGAGTGGAGTTGAGGCAGTTTTGTCTTTTTCTTTTGATTTCACCTCTCCACACATTTTAGATATTTCTTCTAGGGCTGCGAGTTCGGTTGATATTAAGTATACTAAATTACCACAGTTACCTTTGATGATTTCGGCAACTTCTTTTCCATAAACATCATTTAATTGAGCAAAGTTTTGAATGATAAAGGTAAATCTAATGTCACGGGAACGAGCAGCTGAAACCATGGAATCCACATCTTTAAGTGGTGGCATGTTAGCAAACTCATCCAAAATAAAGTTGGTTCGGTATGGAAGTTTACCTCCATTTTCTTGAGCTACATCAATTAATGTTTCATAACATTGTTTAATAAATATCGTCATTAATGAGTGATATGTTTTTTTCTCATCATGAATAATCATGAATACAGCAGTTTTTTCCCGACCAATATCTTGCATGTTAAAGTCACTGTAAGCAAGCATTTCACTTAGAGATTCTCTTGATGAGAAAAGACGAATCTTTTGTCTAAAAGTAGATAGGATACCACCTTTGGTTTCATTCGGAGCATTAATTGTATTGGATGCAAATATATATGGACTGGATTCTTGTCCTTTTAAATTAAAGTACTCTTTAATATAATTGCTGGTTGCATAACGCTCTTCCCCAACACTTGACATGTAGTTAATACTGTTTAAGTTTACTTCTTTTTCTTTGGCATCATAAAATAAACCTAAAGCTAGTCCTGAGAAATAGTCGGCAGCACTCTTTTCCCAGAAATCACTATCATTACTCTTCTTAGATTGATCGTATAAAATATTTAGAGCAACGTCATCTAGTAACTCAGTTGATTTATCCGTGTTTCCTTCTTTGTAATAACGGTATGGTAAAGTTAGAGGATTCCAGGCATTACCATGAGCTGGTTCTCTAAAGTTTAAAACAATAATTTTGTAGCCACGTTCTTTTAAGGCTGTTGCAGCATACTTATAAATCTCACCTTTTGGGTCCGTAATAATCATTGATTCCCCTTTTTTAGCAAGTAAGTTTACCATTGGTTTTACTATCGTTTGGGTTTTACCAGAACCAGTAGATCCAATGACGAGGTTATGATATTGGCCGTTATCGACCCATATTTCTTTGCCATTATTAATTAAAGGGATACCAGCGGCATCTAGTGTTTCAGCTTTGGGATTTACTTTTACGATATCGGTATCATTTTTAATCTCTTTATCTGTACTCCATCTTGCATAACCACTTTCTTGTTTTTCGCCAAGTTTTAAACCAAAACCTTTGCCTTTTTCTTTGTTAAAAATGTAGGAAGAAACACTGGTAAATATTAGTATTAAGGCTACAACAAACATAAAAAGTGTTATTCCTAAATACCTAGGTGTAAAAGCTTCAAATGGGAGCAACCCATAAAATTCACCTTCATTAATAAAAGATGAGAAATTTAAAACAGCAATGGCACATAAGTATAATAGTAAAACACAATATAAACAAAAAATTAAAAAATCTTTCGGTGTTATTTTAAATTTCATAGTTTTCCTCCCAATCACAAACTAAAAGTATTATACTACAAAATACATAAAAGTAAAAGTGCTTTAACTAATTTTATATGGATAAAAAAGATTAAAATAAAAATTGTTTTCCATATAAAATTCTTCTAAATTATAAGTATTGGCATACTTTTCAAAAAAAGTTGTTAATATTTTGTATTCTTCCTTAGTATCGTAGTTTAGTCTTGCTGCTACTAAATAGTAGTAGGCTGTATAAAAATTAAATTCATCTAAATTATAATCTTCTTTTAACATTTCTATTTCATCATCGTATTTTAAAAAGAAATTCTCTTTGCTTTCTTCGGGAATTATGAAAATTATTGTATCATCATGATAACAGGTTTCCTCATCTAAGTCGCTGGTACAGGATAAGGCAGCAAAATCATGATGGAAAAAAAGAAATGTGTTTATTCCTAAGAATACTACGACGATTAATAACAATATTCCAAGAATTAAAACAAGACGATGGCGATTAAAGAAATTAATTACTTTCTTTATCATTTAGTGCTCCAAAACGACGATCTCTGTTTTCATAGATAAACAAAGCTTTGTTAAATTCTGATTTATCAAAATCTGGAAAAAGTGTATTCGTAAAATAAAATTCACTATAACTCATTTGATATAACATAAAATTACTGATACGTAGTTCTCCACCTGTTCTAATTAATAAATCGATTGGTGGTAAGTCTTGATATAGATAATGATAAAAATCATCACGAGTAAAGCCTTCGACATCTAAACCATTTTTGATGTCTTTGGCAAGGCGTATTGCACCATCTACAATTTCTTCTTGACCGCCATAATTTAGGCAGATGTTTAATGCTCCGGCTTGATTATTTTTTGTTTTTTCTTCAATGTTTTGGATCGCTTCTATGACATCACTTCTCAAGTTTGTCTTTCTTCCTGAAATAACGACTTTAATTCCCCTCTTGGTAATTTTATCAAACTTTGTTTTAAACATTTTAATAAATAAATCCATTAAATAGTCTACTTCTTCTTTACTTCTCTTAAAATTATCGGTGGAAAAAGCATAAACACTTAAAATATTTACTCCCATATCCACGGCATGAATCGCTAGTTTCTCTAGAGTCTTACTTCCTTCTAGATGGCCGGCACTACGAGCAAGTCCTTTTTTGGTAGCCCATCTGCCATTTCCATCCATAATGATTGCTACATGTTTTGGTACATTCACAAAAACACAACCTTTCACATAAATTATAACATAGATGTTGCATGAAAACTATATTTTTGTTATAATTTAGATACGCTGATTTAGTTTAGTGGTAAAACGGATGCATGGTAAGCATCAGAGGACTGTTCAATTCAGTCATTCAGCACCATAT
>CALVHK010000043.1 GCA_944327405.1 uncultured Bacilli bacterium
AACTTCGATATTATTATTCTTCTTAAAAAGATTTGCAATTAACAAAATAATTGCTACTACCAACAAACCAATAATGACATATTCCATAATATAACCTCTATTCTATTCTAAATTTTTTACTAACAATTCGACTTACGATATAAGCAGCCACAAGCAAGATAACCACTTTAACTAAATTAATGGGATGTCTTATACTTTCTAACAAACTAGTACCTACAAATCCCCAGAAACCAACTAAGAATATTTTCCCAATTAAAAGGGATCCCACAAACTTCTTTGTACTCATTTTTGATAATCCTGCCGCAATATTCACCAAAAAGGCTGGGGTAAAAGGAACAGCAATAATCGTAGTAAGTTGCTCAAATTTCAAATTAGTAATCACATCTATAGTATGTTCACTAATAAGCCCCTGCTTTTTTATTCGTTTAAATAACCAAGTCTGTACCTTTTTCCGAAATAGCATAAATGAGATAAAACAGCCTATACAAGTAAATATCCAAGAGATAATAAAGCCTAAGATATTACCAAAAGCTAAAAAATTAAGCGTAATAAACACAAACAAAGGAAGAATTGGAATCATGGACTCAATCAAAATGAAAAAGCACCCAACAATTGGCCCCCACACTCCTAAACCTTGTAATGTTGTTTCAATAAATGTATCAATTGCATCAAACATAACTAATCACAACATTATTATAATACATTTTAACAAAAATTACACTCTAAATCATTTTAGAGTGTAAACAAATATCAAAATATTCCATTAATAATCAAACACAAAATAACACCAATACCAAGAGGAATAAGAACACTTAATACGGTATAAAACTTACTTTTAGTTTCTCTATAAATCGTAAGTAGTGTTGTAGAACAAGGAAAACGGTAAAGAAAAAGTGTGATGAAACACAAAGCAGTTTTCATCGTCCATCCATTACTAACAAGGATATCTCTTAAAACATTTAAATTATCCATCTCTATTAAAGTACTCGTACTTAAATATCCCATAAGCATAATCGGTATAACAATTTCATTTGCAGGAAACCCAAGTAATAAAGCAAGAAGAATAACCCCATCCAGTCCTAAAAGAACACCAACTGGATTTAGAAACTCTACTAAATAGGTAAGAATAGAGGCTCCCCCAATATAAACATTTGCAATAACCCAAAGAATGATGCCAGCAGGTAACGCTACACTTACCGCTCTCCCCAAAACAAATAGTGCTCGATCCCCTACACTATATATAATAGTATCAAGTATCTTTGGCATCCGGTATGGAGGTAACTCTAAAGTAAAATGAGATGCCTCTCCCTTTAAAATCGTTTTCGAAAGAATGAAGCTAACCAAAAAAGTAAGAAGAATTCCTAAGAAAAGAAAAATCGTGAGAATTCCCGCACAAAGTAAGCTTCCATATTCTTTATTTAAACCAACAAAGAAAATTGTAATAATGGCAATTAAACTAGGAAACTTTCCATTACAAGGCATAAATACATTGGTAAGAATGGCAATAATACGTTCTCGTTTAGAATCAATAATTCTTGCCCCTGTAACTCCAACCGCATTACACCCTATTCCCATACACATGGTAAGAGCCTGCTTCCCACAAGCCTGGCATTTACTAAATGCTCTATCCATATTAAAGGCAATTCTAGGTAGTACCCCTAAATCTTCTAAAAAAGTAAACATAGGAAAAAAGATCAACATTGGAGGCAGCATAACCGATACAACCCAATAAAGTGTTTTATAAGCACCATCAACAATTAAACTGACAAGAAAGTTAGGTAAACTTAAAGCTTCCAAAAAACTAGCAATAGGCCCTTCTAAAGAAGCAAAAAAAGAAAAAAGAAAACTGGATGGATAATTAGCTCCCACAATCGTAATATAAAATGTTACAAACAAAATAGCAAGCATAATAGGAATTCCCCATATTTTACTGGTTAAGATCTTATCAATTTTCCGTTCCTTACGATCATATTCTTGCGTTTGATAAAAAATGACTCCTTTTAATATTTCTTTCCCCTTTTTAAGCATCTTAAGAGTTACTTCTAAGTTCACATCAATAGAATCTGGTACTCGCACTTCTTTGTAAGTTATACCCAAACTCTTAAATTTATTTACATAATATTGATTCTTCTCCAGTATTTTCAAAGCCATCCAATTCGGATTCAATTGCACAGGTTTAATACTACTTTGAACTTCTTGAATATAAGGGTTTAATACACCATAATCAATATCTAAATAATTACTTTCCTTAGATTCTCTAATCTGTTTAAGTAATTCTTTTAAGCCAATATTTTCTCTAGCACTAGCCTGTATTACAGGACATTCGAGTCTACTTTCTAAAAGTTTATAATCAATAGAAATTCCCTTCTTCTTTGCTTCATCAATCAAATTAATACATACAATCACATTCCTACATATTTCTTTGGTCTGCAAGGCAAGCCCAATCCCTTTTTCTAAACTAGTGGCATCACACACCACCACGGCTACATCAAACTCTTCAAACAAAACAAAATCAGTAGCTACTACTTCTTCTTTTGACTTACTAATTAAAGAATATGTTCCCGGTAAATCGTAAAAAACGTATTTCACTCCTTCAAATACACATTCTCCCTTACTTACGCCAACCGTCTTACCCGGCCAGTTTCCTGTATGTTCGTGACTTTTGGTTAATGTATTATAAATGGTAGACTTACCAACATTTGGTGTTCCTACTAATGCAACTTTAATCTCCTTCATATTCCACCACTACCCCTCTTGCATCAACATTTCTAATAGCAATCACATTCCCTCTTATTTTATAAGCTTTAGGATCACGAAAAGGACTAATAAGCACACATAAAATATTCTCACCCGGTACAAACCCCAAATCGAAAAGCCGACGCCTCATCGCCTCATCACCCTTAACTTGATGAATAATGGCTCTCTCATCTATACCTAATTTATCTAAAGTAATCATAAACGAAATATCTCCCTCATAAAATTTATTAGTTTCCTTAAACTAACAACTACTGTAATATATGAAAAAAAGAGGGACTTGGTTATTATGAATGAAGACTATTATACCCTAACAAGTTATTTGCATAACACCACCATTACCTATCCCATGGAAGACTATTTAGAAATGATTTACCGTACCAAAGATACCCCCATAACCATTACTTCTTTAAGCAAAAACTTAAACATCAAAAAATCATCTTGTAGCAAGATGATTAGTAAACTTAAAAATTTAGGTTTAATAAATACCAACAATGGATGCATCACTCTAACAGAAAATGGACTCAAAAAATCTACTCATTTATATCACCGACATCAAGTACTAGAGCTTTTCTTAAAAGATTTAAACAAAGAAGAGTTCAAGCTAGAACAAGTAGAAAAACTAGAGCATTTTATTGATGATGTAACTTTAAAAAACATAGAGAGTCTTATCCAATCAAATAATCAATCAAAACAGGAGCAAGAATAATAAGAAGCATAATAGGAACAAAGAAAATAACACTAAGTACACTTACCTTTGTTGGTAACTTATTAATCTCTGCTTTAATATCAAGCATTTGTTTTTGTCTTAAATACTCGATTTGATTGGTCATAGAATCAACAATACTATTTCCAAACACATTTGACTCAATCATATTTAAAATAGCATTATTAATGGTCTCACTAGGAATTCTTGCTTTCATATCAGTTAATGCTTCATTAAGACTCTTACCAAGACGAACTTCAGCAAGTGTTTTTTTGAACTCTGAAGAGATTTTTGAATCAATATTACTAGCGGTCATATTTATCGCATGACCCAAATTTCGACCAGATTCTAAGGTAAGAAGTAATACTTCAAAGAAGAATAATGCTTCTTTTTCTAACTTTTTAGCCCTTCTTTTTATTGGATAATCAAGCAAAATTTTCTCACTCAAGTAATAGAAAAGAATCGCTGCCACGGGAGCTAGAATATAACCAATATTAGAAGTAAGTAACAAAACAACAAAAATAATAAGAGAAATAAACACCCTGATATTAAGAAGAACAATGGGATTCATATGATTTTGTACTCCTAGTAATTTCACTTTAGAATCTATCCGTTCAAGTGTCCTTTTTGGATAAATACGCCCGAATAATCCATTTTTCATACTCTCACCTCAAGTACTTTTCGAATAACGATAATGTATAATACATACAAACTAAGAATAATAATAAGTACGAATATTCCTAAAGGAGAGTTTACGAAAGGAGCAAAATAAGAGGGACTTAAAACTAATATTATAAGAGCAAAAACAAATGGCAAACAAACTAAGAAACGAAAAACAAAACGACTTGAACTTGTTAAACTATAAAGTTCATTTCTTAAATTCTTTTTTTCTAAAACGGATTGTTCGAGTCTAGAAAACACTTTAATAATATCCCCACCTGTTTTATTTAACAAAGTTAGTGAAGATGTAATATATTTGGCATCTTCTAACTTTACTCTTTCATAAAAACGATTAAATACGACATCTAAACTAAGCCCATAAGTAATATCCAAGTAAATTTTTTCAAATTCATCTTGAATAGGACCATCTAATTCCGTTTTTACAATTTGAATTGCTTGCATAATATTTTTACCACTACCAAAAGCATTATTCATAATGATAATCGCTTTTAATAAATCTTCTTCAATTCTTTTTCTTTTCTGATTAAAAGTAATATGTAAATAAATATCCGGTAAAAAGAATCCTAGTATCAAGATAACTAGCATAATCATACCATCAAACTCTTGATAATGAATAATCAAAGTAACAATTCCCAAAAGAAGAACAATGAAACTTAATAAAAACTTAATGGTAATGTAATCAATTCCCTCTTTGTTATTTCTTTCACTCGAAGGAATATATCGTTCATATTTTTCTGCATATCTTCTTAATACGACGGAGTGTTTAAATAGCATCGATAATTTACGAACAACTCGCCAAACATAATACCCCATCTTATCAAAGAAAGATACTTCATGATCTTTAACGGATGTGATCGCAAAATTAGCAAGTCTACGCTCCAAACTAAGTGTCTTTGAAAGACGAAGCAAATAGATTGCTACAACAATCGGAATAAGTATTAAAAGAATCTGTAATAATCGAACCCCGTCCATAAAAACACCTACTTTCTACTATTCTATATTAAATATATCATCTAAATCATGAATACCTCTAGCTCGAATCTTCTTAATTACTTTCGGTATTCCTTCATATAATATGTATTCACCATCCACTTCCCCTTTGGAAGTAAGTCCTTTTTGTTTAAAAGCAAATATTTCTTTTAATTTAATTTCTCCCCCTGAGAAGTTTTCTAACTCAACAATACTAGTAACTTTTCTTCTACCATCACTCATACGTTCAATATTCACAATAAGATCAATCGCACTAATAATGTACTCTCTTACTGCTTTAATTGGAATATCAATTCCACCCATTAAAACCATAGTCTCTAGTCTATTTAAGGCATCAGCGGGACTATTCGCATGAAGTGTAGTTAAAGACCCATCATGACCAGTATTCATCGCTTGAAGCATGTCAAACGCTTCACTTCCTCTTACCTCACCAACAATAATTCGATCCGGTCTCATTCTAAGGGAATTAATAACAAGATCCCGAATCGTAATTTCTCCTGATTCTTCATAATTCATGGTTCTTGTCTCTAAGGAAATTACATGAGATTGATTAAGTCTTAATTCGGCTGCATCTTCAATCGTAATAATCCGTTCATTATCCTGGATAAACCCACTTAAAATATTAAGAAGTGTAGTCTTACCAGAGCCAGTTCCTCCACAAACAATAATGTTGAGCTTACCCCGAACAGCAGCATCCAAAAATCTTGCCATGTATGGGGTAAGGGATCCAATTCGAATTAACTCATCAATGGTCGTCATATTCTCTTTAAATTTACGAATCGTTACCACTGGACCTTTCGTGGAAAGTGGTGGAATAACTGCATTAATTCTCGATCCATCAGGAAGCCTAGAATCTACCATCGGGCTTGATGCATCAATCGTTCTTCCCATCGGTTCAATAAGTCTTTGTACAGTTCTTATGATATGTTCATCATTAATGAAAGATACACTTTCATCTTTAACGAGCTGTCCATCAATTTCAATATAAATCTCATCCGGACTATTAATCATGATCTCGGTAATATTATCGTCTTCGAGTAACTCAGAAATCGGTCCATATCCATTAATCTCATTATCAATTAGATTAAATAAGTGACTTCTTTCTAAATTAGTTAAATCATACCCTTCAATCGTTTTATCAATTTCATCATTGATCCATTCCGTTAAACTAACATTACTAGGCATTTCATTATCAATTAAGTTTTCAATGATTTCTGTCCTTAGTTTATCAAGAAGCTTCTTATCAGGGAAGATATCATAATCATTTAATACATCTTGCTTCTTTTGCTTAATTTTAACATCAAAAGCATCTCTAAGCGTCTTCATGTTTTTCACCTTCTTTAAACAAATCCGTACAAATACCCATCAATGTTGTATAATCTTTAGCAAAAAAACTAGAAGCTTTCTTATCTAAAGTAATAATCTTTCCATTCATAACAAAAGTATCAATATTTTTAATATAAAAATCTTTGGATAACACATAATCAATATTCGCTTTAATAATATTTTTTATATCATAAATTCCAAAATAATTCTTAAATGGATAAACACTTTCATTCAATATAACTTTATAATTACTCGCATTAATATCTTTAAATACAGAAATTAAACTACGCATATTCTTTAAATCAAGGGGATCATTCGTAACCAAGAACAAGATATGATCGACGACATCAAGGGTTAAAATGTTAAAATCCGTCAAATCATGAGTTGTATCAATTAAAACAACATCATAATTAAATATAGCCTTATCTAAAATGATTTCCACATACTTAGCATCAATCTTCCCAGCCTGTCTCGGATCTTTTGGACTTGCTAAAACATCGATATAATCATCATACTTAGTAATATAATTCTTAAAGTCTTTATATTGATTATTATTATAGTCATAAGCAAAGTGATAAATACTTTTACCATTAGGAACATTTAAGGCTGCACTAATACCCCCACCAGATAAATCAAAATCAATAATGAGTACTCGTTTTTGAAGAACCTCAAAAATACCCGCCAAATTAAGAGTGGTAATGGTTTTACCAACTCCGCCTTTAGCCGAGAATACACAAATACTAGTTCCCTTATTATTCATAATCCTCATCCCTTTTTTATTCAAATACTATTTTTCCATCCTGGAAAGTGCCTGTGATATCTACACTTACCTCATAATGATCGATTCCAATAATCGAACCAAAAATACTATCGACCTCATAACTATTTTTTATATGAATCGAACTTGTATCGATTGAAACATCCAACTGATCTACAGGAATATCGTTTTCTACAAAAATGTCTTTGATTTCCTCTACATTAGCCGAGTCCCAAACATCTTCGATAATTGTTTTACTAATCTCTTTTAACTGGACGTTTTTACTAACAAGCACTCCAACATCCACCACAAGAGCACATAACCCTAAGACAATGGGTATCATGATAACAAAGAGTATCAAAGTTTGTCCCTTCTTATTCATAAGGTATACTCCTACGAACATCAATTACAAATGGATTATCCAAAATTAAATTCAACCCCGGTGTAATAATATCCACTTCCTTTGAAAGATGAAACTCGACATATTCTCCGTTTTCATCTATCTCTAAACGTGTATTACTTAAATCCAAGTCAGTCAAAATTTCTTCTTCCTCTATTCCCCTCTCATACATAGATATAACATCACCAAGAACTCCTTCTAATCGTGTCTCATAATAAAGTATTTTTCCAATGTCAATAACCCCTAATACGAGTAGTAAAAAAATAGGCAGGATAATCACAAATTCTACTAAAGCTTGTCCCTTTTTATTCTGCATCATATTAAGACTCACTTTCTTCTTGGGTATCTTCGTCACCACTGCAGTATCCTTCTCCAGGCTTATCCCCTTCAATATACTCTTCATCAACCAAACTACAACTAGTTTTCGTGATCGCATCTTTTAAATAGCCACCAAAATAATTAACAAGTGCAATAGCAATAACACTTATTAATGCGATGATGAGTATATATTCTACTAATGCCTGGCCTTTCCTATTCATAACTTTCCACCCTTATCATAAATAATGATATAATAAATTTAGATAAAAGTCAATTTATCTAAGCAATTTTTAT
>CALVHK010000044.1 GCA_944327405.1 uncultured Bacilli bacterium
GTACCAGAAATAGCAAGTAGAATGCATACGGAAGCGATTACTTTGGTGTTAGAAGATTGTTTAGAAAAAGCACATATGAAAATTGAAGATATGAGTGCTATTGCAGTTACTAACAGGCCAGGATTAACTGGATCATTAATGGTGGGAGTAGAGGCTGCGAAAACTCTAGCTTATCTTTATCATAAACCGTTAATTGCAGTGAATCACTTGATCGGCCATATTTATGCCAATAATTTAGAGAGTAAGATGGAATATCCACTCTTAGCACTTATTGTTAGTGGAGGTCATACCGAACTACTCATCATGGAAGGGGATTATCAGTTTAAAAAACTTGGTGAGACCATGGATGATGCGATTGGGGAAGCATTTGATAAAGTAGCAAGAGTAATAGGACTTCCTTATCCGGGGGGACCGAATATTGAAAGACTAGCAAAAGAGGGTAAACACTCCTATAACTTACCTACACCGGTCGCAGATAACACTTATAACTTTAGTTACAGTGGACTTAAGAGTGCTGTCATTAATTTGGTTCATAATGAAGCTCAAAGAGGTAAGGAAATTAATGAATCTGATTTAGCCAGATCTTTTCAAGATGTGGCAATAGATGAATTAGTTAGAAAAGTAGAATTAGCATTTAAAGAGACTGGTATAAAAAGACTAGTTATCGCTGGTGGAGTGTCTGCTAACCAATGTTTAAAGGGACAAATGCAGGAGTTATGCAATAAATACCAGGCTGAACTATTAATACCAAGAATGCTTTATTGTACGGATAATGCAGCGATGATTGGGGCTGCTGCATATCCCAAATACTTGAAGCATGAGTTTAGTGATTATTCTTTAGATGTAAGTAGTAACGGGGAGATAGTTTAAATTGAAATAAATTACGATAATCGCATTTTGTTTCGATGCATCGAAATAAAGTTGAATTATTTAATTTTTGTTTCGGCGAATCGAAATGATATTAATATGATAAAGAGTTTTGCTAGTACAATTGCAAAACTTTTTGCTTTTCAGTTTTTTGCGAATATAATCGCAAAACTTTGTAATCATTTTTACGGTTATGTCCGTAAAACTTTCTGTTTTTCGCACTTTTACGGTTACAACCGTAAAAGTTTATAATTAAACGTGTTTATTGTTATGAGATTGGATCGTATATTTTAGGTAATTATCAATTAAAAAATTAAAACTTTATTCATAATAAAATTCTCTTTCTTTAGGTTTTTCTTCAATAACTATCATTATATCTATTTTACCAAGTAAATAATCACTAGAAATTTTAAAAATACGCACATATTCCATTAAGAAGGTTGTACTAATAATAGTATGACCACTCTCATACTTGCTGATTAAACTACGATTAATATCTAACTTTTTAGCTATATCATCTTGAGTATATTTATGTTTCTTTCTTAAGTCTTTTAATCTTTTACTAGATAGATTTATATTTATATTTTCTCTATTATTCTTATAGTTTTTAGTGTTAGTAAAACCTAAAGCATAATCTACAGAACAATTAAATATCTTACAGAATTCTACTAATCTTTTGATAGGGATGACATCCATTTCTAATTCCCATAAAGAATAAGTACCTCTAGCTACACTTAAAAGTTGACTGACAGTAAATTGTTTGAGCTCACTTTCTTCACGTATATCTTTTAATCGCATAAATACCACTCTCTCTTGGCTTCTTTAATGAGTATTGTATTATGATTATGCTGATTTTAGAACAAAAGCAGTTTATATTCACAAAAATTTTGATTTTTTCTCGATTATATTGTATATTAGAAATATAACATAGATAAATATATGAGAATAAAAAGATAAGTTTTGACAAGGTTTGTCGAACATAATGAAATATATTTATAAATGTGATAATATGCGGGATAAGAAAGGAAAGAAGAGGAATGGAGTTTCAAACAATTAAACGATCTCATTTAAAAAGAAATATTATTATAGGAGTAGTGGTGGTAGCGGTTATTGCAGCGATAGTTATTGGTTATACAAGAGCAAAGTATGTTTATACAGATAAAATACCACTCATTAATGGAACAGTAAATTATAGTTTGGCAGACTTGAATATTGTAGCTATCTATGTAGGTGGAGAAGCAGTAGATAGTTTAGATAGCAGCAAGCAATATACATTAGATACAGAATTAAGTACATGTACTTATAAAGACGGAAGTACAATAGAAGGATTGAATATCAGCTATGAAACAGAAACAGGAAGTTTAAGTATTAGTCCATTTACAACCAAAGGAACAAAATGTACGTTGTTTTTTAATGAATATGTAGAACCGATAACCATCCAAGATATATTAGCAGAAAAAGATATAGCGTCAAGAGACGATTTTAGCACAACATTAAGTGATGACACAACAGGAATAATCTATCAAGCTCAAGATGATGATGGAACAACATACTACTTTGCAGGGAACCCAACGGATAACTGGGTGTCATTTGCAGGATACTACTGGAGAATCATTCGAATCAATGGGGATGGAAGTATTCGATTAATCTATAGCGGAGACGGAAGTGCTCAAACAACAGGAACAGGAACGCAAATAACAGTAGATGGCTCAAACACATTTGCATTCAATAGTTCGTATGCTGATAATATATATGTAGGATATATGTATACAAGCGGAAGCGTACGGAACACGAACAAGCAGTACAATCAAAGGAGTATTAGATAATTGGTATTTAACAAATATTCAAAATGCAGAATATTCAAGTTACATCGATACCAATGCAGGATTTTGTAATGATCGAACACCATTAAGCGGAACTGGAACTGGGACTACATATACAGAATATGGAGCAAGATATAGATTATATAATAGTGGATCACCGACATTTGGATGTAGTGATAAGGGCAATGATTTATTCACAGTAAGTAGTAGTAATAAAGGGAATCATGCCTTAACATATCCAATAGGGTTAATCACAACGGATGAAGCATGGTATGCAGGTGGGTATCAATCAAATAATATTAGCTATTATCTATATACAAATCAAGCTTACTGGACCATGTCTCCATCTACATTTCTTGCCACCAGCGCATATGAGTTTTATTTGGATTCCAGTGGTGGCCTCTACAGCAATACCACCAATAGTGCATATGGTCTACGCCCAGTAATTAATCTGAAGGAAGATACACTATTTGAAGCAGGGGGAGAAGGAACAAGTAGTAATTCATATGTTGTCATATAGACAACATATGAATTAAAGAAGTGCAAACTTGAGGAGAGTGTGAGTAGTGGTGCAAAACGGCTCTTCTAGTTGTAAACAAAATGCAAAATGTAGTGGTTATTAGTGGATGTTTTTATACTAATAAAATTGCCGGTGGAGTCATACGAAGTGTTGACGACTCGGCAATGGGACCCAAATGGAGGATAGATGAAAGAGAAATATTACCGTGTTAAAGGAATGTATAAAGATTTTTTGGTGTTTATTAAATCTGGGAACTTCTGGAATGTGTTTTATGGTGATGCGGTAATTCTTCATTATGTTACTGGGTATAAAATTAGCAATAATAAACTTGTTTTTCCTTTAAAAGTATTGGATAAATTATTGAGTCAAGTTAGTAAGTTAAATATTAGTTATGTGTTAGTATATGCATTAGATGATATTCGTATACATGATTATTCATCTAACTCATATGCTTTTTATTTGGATAAATTTAGGAATGTTTATGATGATGAGTTAAAACTTAAGAAAAGTGTTAGTAAAATGTTGAATAAGTCATGAGTTATTGCTACAATATTGATGGAGATGAAGTATGAAGAAGTTAATATTATTATGTAGTTTATTGTTTGTTGTTGGTTGTGGAAATACCATTAGTGATGAAATACCAGAGGGAGCAAATATTACGATTAATACGGAAGATATTGAGGTATTTAGTGAAGTATATGTGAGTGATATTGTAAGTGATACGAATGTTGATATTGAAGACTACAAACTTAATACGGATGTAGTTGGTGAAAAAGACATTGAGTTTTACTATACGTATATGGATAGTAAGTATATTTACCGTACTAGTGTGGAGGTTGTTGATACCGAGAAACCAAAGATATTTGGAAGTGGATCTAGAACGGTTGAAGTGGGCTATGAAGGGGATTTATGTAATGGATATACTTATGGAGATAATTATGATGGGCAACCTTTGTGTGAGGTAGTTGGTGAGTATGATTTTAATACTATTGGTTCTTATGATATAGAAATTGTTGTTACTGATAACAGTGGGAATGCTAGCAATTACAATGTTACATTGAATGTCGTTGAAGAAATTAGAAGTAATGGAAATAGTGGTGGTGGTACTGCGACAAGACTCCCATTTAGTACAGCTTTGGAACGTTATAAAACAGATAATACAGAACTTGGTATTGATGTATCAGAGTGGCAGGGGGATGTTGATTATGAAGCAGTTCGGGATGCCGGAGCAACATTTGTGATGATGAGGATTGGTGTTAAACTTTCTAGTGGGGAAGATCCTGCTTTAGATAAAGAGTTTGTGGAAAATATTAGGAGTGCTAAAGAAGCTGGATTAAAAGTCGGTGTTTATTTGTATAGTAAAGCATTATCAAGTGAAGAAGCAGAGGAAGAAGCCTTATGGGTGTTAGAACAACTGGACGGTGAATCACTTGATCTTCCAATCGTCTTTGATTGGGAAATATGGAGTGGATGGAATAGCTATCACTTATCTTTTCATGAATTAAATAAAATGGCTCATACATTTATTGAAACTGTTGAAGATGCTGGATATGAAGGTATGCTTTATGGGTCTAAGTTTTATTTAGAAAACTTTTGGGATGATGAAGCGTTCGATCATATTTGGCTAGCTCATTATACCAGTGAAACTAGCTATGAAGGATATGATATGTGGCAGTTTAGTAATGTTGGAAGAATTGATGGTATTTATGGGGATGTTGATTTGAATGTTATGGTAGTGGATTAAAACGGCAAAAGCCGTTTTAATTTTATCCCAAATCATGGAAATGAAATGCCTCAAATCACGGAAATAAAATACTCCAAATCACAGAAGTGAAATACTTCAAATTACGGAAATGAATTATTAAACACTTTATAATTTTGCTTATTATGCTTTTGGTGGAATTAACAAAGTGATACGCAAAAGTTGGTTGTTTGTGTTTATTTTTGATAATGTTATATTTTTAAAAATAATATAAAAATCAAAACGTTTGTAATGATAATGTAATGATTTGTAATTTACTTTTTTGGAACTTTGTTATATAATATAAATGAGTTAGGAAGGGATTTTAATATGGAGCATACTTCAAATACTACGAACTTGAATGTTCGAGTAGATGCAACTCTTAAGAAAGAATCTGATTTGTTGTTTAAGAATTTAGGTTTAAATATGAGTACTGCAATTAATATGTTTTTGACTAAATGTGTAAATACTTCTAGTATTCCTTTTGAAATATCATCGCCAAAACCTAGCAGAACTCTTAAGAAGGCATTAAAGGAAGCTAAAGATATTTCTTCAGGAAAAGTGAGTTCAAAGGGATATCATAACGCTCATGAGATGTTTGAGGATATTTTAAATGAAGACAGAGAATAATTTTGTAATGATTGTGAAATAAGTAAAGAAGCAATTTAATTTATTTTGGATTTAGTCTAGGGTAAAAATTGAAAATACCTGACAAATTGTCTAGTATTCAAAAAAACCAGTCAAAAATTGACTTTTTTGTCTGAATGATGTATAATTATTGACAACTTGACATGTATGGAAAGGGGATTGTAATGGAATATATTTTAGAAAAATTACCTTTAAAAGAAGAGATTGAAACTAAGCTTATTTTGAAACAGCTGTCTAAGACTAGTCGCGCTTTAGCAGAATTAAAAGGTGTTGCTAGAACTATGCCAAATCAGAATATCTTAATTAATGCTATTATGATTAACGAAGCTAAAGCCAGTTCGGAAATAGAAAATATTGTTACTACTCATGATGAAATATACAAGGCTATGGTACGTTCAACAGAAACATCTATCTATGCAAAGGAAGTAGTAGATTATAGAAGTGCGATATGGAAAGGTTATAACTTATTATGTGAAAATAATATTATTACTTTAAATATGATAACAGAAATTCAAGAACAATTAGAACACAATAATGCTGGTATTAGAAAAACATTAGGGACTGTAATTAAAAATAATGTAACAGGAGAAATTGTTTATACTCCACCTCAAAATAAAGAAGTTATTATAGATTATTTAAACAATTTATTAGATTATATTAATATTGACAATGATATAGATCCGTTGATTAAACTGGCCATTATTCATTATCAATTTGAAAGCATTCATCCGTTTTATGATGGAAACGGGAGAACAGGAAGAATATTAAATATATTATATTTGGTGCAGCAGAAGTTGTTAGATACTCCTATTTTATATTTGAGTAAATATATTATAAAAAATAAATCAAAATATTATAATTTATTCCAGGAAACAAGAAAAACCAACAATTATGAAAATTGGATTATTTATATTTTAAAGGGAGTTGAAGATACAGCCTTAAGCACTATAAATATAATAAATAAAATTAATGAAGAGATGAAAAAAATGAAAGATGAATTAAGATCAAAAACTAAAATATATTCAAAAGAATTGTTAGAAGCTTTATTCTATGAATTTTATACTAAATCATCATATATACAAAAACAACTTAATATTTCCGAAAGAACTGCACTAAGATATTTGACAAATTTAGAATACTTGGGTTTTATATCTTCTGAAAAAATTGGTAGAGAAAGAATTTACAAAAATGAAAGACTATTTAATATTATTAAAAATTTTGAGTTACTTGATTAAAATATTTAGCAAGAAGCTTTTTTGGATTGAGTAATTTCTTTCAAAAACAGTACGAAATTACTTGTATTTCTGATACTTTTGTGATATTATCTTTATTGCAAAAGTTTTTTTGCATATATTTTAGTATGTGGGAGGGAATTGACGGATTTGCCCTAGACCACTACCTTGAAAAACTTAATTTTAGGAGGTGTTTTCATGGCAAAAGAAATCACAAGAAGAATTAAACTTCAAATTGAAGCAGGTAAGGCAACACCAGCTCCACCAGTTGGTACTGTTTTAGGTCCAGCAGGAGTTAATCTTCAAGAATTTTGTACGAAATTTAATGATGCAACTAGAGATAAAATGGGAGATATTGTTCCTTGCGAAATAACTGTTTATGATGATAGAAGTTTTGATTTCGTTTTAAAGACTCCACCAGCAGGATTTTTACTTAAGAAAGCTGCGAAGATTCAGAAAGGTTCAACTAAGGGTGCTAATGAAGTTGTAGCAACCATTACGAAAGATGATTTACGTCGGATTGCTGAGACTAAATTACCAGATCTTAATGCTTATGATGTTGAAGCTGCAATGAAGCAAATTGAAGGTACTGCTCGTAATATGGGTATTGCTGTTAAAGGTGTTAATGATGCTGAGTTAGCAGAACAAGCAGCTGAAGCTAGAAAAGAAGAAGCAGAAATGGCAAAAAGAGATGCTGAACTTGCAGAAATGGAAGCTGAAGCTAAAGAATTTAATGCTGATGTTCCAGTAGCTGGTGAAGAAGAAACAGAAGAAAAAGAAGAAAATTAATTTTAATGATAAAAAAGAGTCCGTCTTTAATAAACCACAGTAAGGAGGGAATAATTTTGAAAAAACACGGTAAGAAATATGTGGAAGCATCAAACAAGATCGAGAAAAACAAGCTTTATAGTATTGATGAAGCAGTAAGTTTAGTAAAAGAAACAAGTGTTACTAAATTTGATAGTACTGTTGAAGTTGCTATTAAGTTAAATATTGATGCGAAGAAATCTGATCAAAATTT
>CALVHK010000045.1 GCA_944327405.1 uncultured Bacilli bacterium
CCAAAGTTTCCTATTTGTAAATGTTCTTCTAACACATTTGTATTTGCATCAATAACATCTTTATCTTCATCAAAATGTTTGGCTGGTCCACTTGATACCGGTAATATTAAAGCATCATACTCTTTAAACAACTCTTTCATTTTATCAACGATTAAACGCCTTACTCGAGCCGCATTTTTAAAATAACGCTCTTGATTTTCTTTTTGTAAGACATAAGAACCAATAACAAACCTTCTTTTAATTAAAGGTGAAAATCCAAGCGTACGATGATCTTTCATCATTTCAAACACGTTTTTCTTATCACTTCTTGGTCCAAAGATAATTCCTGTTAAATTAGACATATTACTTGTTGCTTCCGCACAAGAGATAACAACGTAAACACTTGCAATGGCATTTAAAAGTCTTTGATCGATACTTACAGCATCAACACTAGCTCCAGCCTCTTTTAGTATTTCTAGTGTATTCTTATAGTTTTCTAAATGAGCCTTTAGTTCATCACTAGCATTTGGATAATTTTCAATATCACAGATCTCTTTAATATAAAATAGTCTCTTTCCCTTAATATCACCAGTTAGAGACTCGGCTAAATGAATGTGAGTTGAATCCCAACTTGTCATGTCCGCTTCGTCTTTGCCTTTCATGATATCACAAACAATTGCCACATCTTCGACACTTCTAGTTAAGACACCACAGTGATCTAGACTACTTGCAAAAGGAAATAATCCGTATCTGGAAAGCATTCCATAAGTAGGTTTATATCCCACAATGCCACAGTAAGCCGCTGGTTTACGAATAGAATCTCCAGTATCACTACCCAAAGCAAAAGGATAAACGCCAGCAGCTACCGCACAAGCAGACCCAGCTGAAGATCCGGCACACATTCTTGTTTTATCCCAAGGATTTAGTACCGGCCCCGTATGACATGTGGTACCTGTTCCACCCATACCAAACTCATCTAAAGCAGTTTTATTTGTCATGACTGCTCCCGCATCAAATAGTTTTTGTACGACTGTTGCCGTAAAAAAAGGAACGTAGTTTTTCAAAGTATTCGATGAACCTGTAGATAACACATCTTTGGTAGAATAATTGTCTTTCACACCAAAAGGAATACCAGATACCAAAGAATCTGTGATTTCGGTTGGTTTCGCATCATCGCAAATCGTTACAAAAGCATTATATTTTTCCTCTACTTCTTTTGATTTTTGTAAAGATTCTTGAATTAATTCTTCGCTAGTAACACGTCCACTTACCAATGATTCGTGTAATTCTTTAATACTTTTATCCATTATTCCACCACCTTTGGTACTTCAATTTCTCGCCCATCAACAGACCCAGCATTTTTTAAAGCATCTTCAATCGGAATGGATTCTTTTGCTTCATCGCGTCTTAGTTCAAAAGCAAAATCATCCAAAGCATGGGTCATAGGTTCAACACTTTCGATATTAGGAATTTCATTAATCAAATCAATATTCCGATCAATCGCATCAAATTCTTCTAAAACCATTTTATTTTCTTCATCGGTTAGGCCAATTAATAATTTTTCTGCATAATCATCGACCATTTCTTTGGTAAACTTACTCATCACTTTCCTCCAATCTTATTTTTAACTCATCTAATTGTTCTTGTGATACTCTATTTGGTGCTTCACTCATTAAATCACTAGCACTTTGCGTTTTCGGAAAAGCTATAACATCTTTAATATTATCAGTTCCACCTAGTAACATCGTAAATCTCTCTAAACCAATTGCTAATCCCGCATGAGGAGGAGCACCGTACTTGAAAGCTTCAATAAAGAAAGCAAACTTATTTTTAATTTCTTCATCACTTAATCCTAAAGCTTCAAATACTTGTCTTTGCATTTTCGGATTATGAATACGGACAGAACCACCACCAAGTTCATAACCATTTAAGACAATGTCATAAGCATCACTCAATGCTTTTTCAGGCTGATCTAATTCTTCTATGTTCTTTGGCATCGTAAATGGGTGATGCATAGCTTTGTATCTATGCTCTTTTTCGGAATACTCAAACATAGGAAAATCTACGACCCATAAGAAGTTTAACTTACTCTTATCAATTAATCCAAGTTCCTCTGCTATTTTTAACCGTAATGCTCCAAGAGATGCATAAACAACACTAGGCTTATCAACAACAATTAAAACTAAGTCATTATTGCTAATGCCAAATCTATTTTTCATTTCCTCTAGTTTTTCATCTTCTAAGTTTTTAGCAATAACACCATTAAATTGATCGTTATCAAATTTTAACCAAGCCATTCCTTTAGCACCGTAAATTTTCACAAAATCAATCATATGATCTACATCACTACGAGAATATTTATCACCATTATTTTTAACGATTAAGCATTTAGCAATACCACCTTTTTCAATGGCATTTCGAAATACATTCATCTGCGTATCTCTTAAAATATCGGTTAAATCATTTAAATACATTTCAAATCTTGTATCAGGTTTATCAGATCCATACTTATTCATGGCATCTTTCCAAGTCATTTTTGGGAATTTTTCTAACTCGATGTTTTTGGTTGATTTAACGACATGTTTAATCATTTCTTCTACTAAATTCATAACATCTTCGCTACTTGCAAAACTCATTTCTAGATCAATCTGCGTAAATTCTGGTTGACGGTCTGCTCTTAAGTCTTCATCCCGAAAACACTTTGCAATTTGATAGTATTTTTCAAAACCACTAATCATTAATAATTGTTTAAATATCTGAGGACTTTGAGGAAGAGCATAAAAGGAGCCCGGTGTTACTCTTGATGGCACAATATAGTCTCTTGCTCCTTCTGGTGTACTTTTACAAAGTATCGGTGTTTCAATTTCTAGAAAATCTTGTCTATTCAAAAATTCCCGAACTGCCGTCGTAATTTTAGAACGTAATATAATTTTTTCTTGCGCATACTCTCTTCTTAAATCCAAATATCGATACTTTAACGCCACTGTCTCATTAATCTCTTTATCCTCATAAATATTAAAAGGAACAGGATCAGCCTCTCCAAGTATTTTTAGATCATGAACCATTAATTCTACTTCACCAGTAGGAATCTTGGGATTAATCATATCTTCTTCTCTTTTGATTAACTCACCCGTTACTTCAATACAAAATTCGTTTCGAAGGGATTCTGCTAATTCAAATTCTGTTTTTAAAAATCCTCGATTAAACACAACTTGTAAAAACCCACTGCGGTCCCGCAAATCAACGAAGATAACACCACCCATGTCTCTTCGTTTATTCACCCAACCTTGAACGGTATAAGTCTTACCGATATCTTTAATTCGAAATTCTCCGTTGTTATATTTTTTCAATTTTCTCTCTCCTATTCCTCTAACTTCCTTAATATTTCCTCTAATCTTTGATCAAAATCATCAAAAGTACCATTATTATCAATATAATAATCCGCATAGGCTATTGGCCCAGCTTTAGCAATGTTCTCAATTTCCGAAATGTCTCGTTTCTTTGCCTCTTCATAATTTAATGGCCTATTGGTGCGCTTCCGAAGTCTTTCATAACGCAAATTTTTATCAACGATAATCGCAATAGTTGTAAGTTCATCACCAAATTCATCTTTTAATGTCATAAGTTCATCCCACGAATATAAGCCATCTAATACGACATCGTGAGATTTGGCTAATTCTTTAATTTTAGGAAGCAATATAATAGCATAAGCCGCCATTCCAAGTTCACTTCGAAGTTTCTCCCGTATATACTTTTCATTTTCTGGATTTATTTCTAGATTTTCTTCCTTAAGTTTATCAAGTGTAACACCACCAAAATAAACTTTCTCAAAACCTCTTTGTATCAAATAGTCACATGCTACCGACTTGCCAGCACCGCACATTCCAACGATCGCAATAATCTTATTCATATTCAACCTTCCTAATACTCACAATTCTTTGGTGTTCTAGGATACGGAATAACATCACGAATATTATCAACACCTGTTAAATAAATAAGTAATCTTTCAAATCCCATACCAAATCCGGAATGAATACAGCCACCATATTTTCTTAAGTTTAGATACCAGTCCATAGAAGTTGCATCCATATCAAGTTCTTTCATTCTCGTAACTAACTTATCATAATCTTCTTCTCTTTGGCTACCACCCATAAGTTCTCCTGCACCTGGTACTTCAAGGTCGACTGCCGCAACCGTCTTACCATCACTATTTTGTTTCATATAGAAAGCTTTAATATCTTTAGGCCAATTCTTAATAAATACTGGCCCGTTAAAGTATTCAGTGATGTATTTTTCATGTTCTTTGGCAATATCTTCACCATATTTCGGTTCAAACTCCCATTTTACATCCGCATTTTTAAGAATAGCAATAGCCTCTTCATGATCGATTCGTGTAAACTTACTGGTAATTAATTTTTCTAACTTGTTTTTAAGTCCTTTTTCTACAAAGGAATCAAAGAATTCGATTTCCAGTGGCGCATGATCTAACACATATTTAACAACATATTTAAGCATATCTTCCATAATATCCATGTCACCCTCTAAATCACAGAAGGCTATTTCTGGCTCAATCATCCAAAACTCCGAAGCATGGGTCTTAGTATTAGAGTTTTCAGCTCGAAATGTTGGCCCAAAAGTATAAGTTTTTTTGTAAGCTAAAGCAAAAGTTTCTGCTTCCAACTGTCCACTTACGGTTAAATTCGTCATTTTACCAAAGAAATCTTTGCTATAATCGACTTTTCCATTTAGCTTATCAATAGGAAGTGTCGTTACTTGAAACATTTCTCCTGCGCCTTCACAATCACTCGCGGTAATAAGTGGGGCATGAAAATATACATAGCCACGATCTTGGAAGTACTTATGAATAGCATAGGCTGCTACACTACGAACCCGAAATACGGCTTGGAACATATTCGTTCTTGGTCTTAAATAGGCAACTTCTCTTAAGAATTCTCTCGTGTGTCTTTTCGGTTGAATTGGATAATCTTCAGGGCAAGCACCAAGTAAAGTAACACAAGAAGCCCGCATCTCATAATCTTGTTTACCACTAGATTTTACAATAACTCCCGTTACTTCAATCGCACTACCAACTAAGTATTTTTGTATTTCATCAAAGTTTTCTAGTGCATCATCATAAACAATTTGTAGATGTTTGAAAGTTGTTCCATCGGAAAAATCAATAAAGCCAAAAGTTTTTTGATCCCGGTGATTTCTTATCCATCCTTGAACGGTAACCGTTTGTCCTTCATGACTGGAAATATTTTCAAATAAATCTCTTAAATCCATAATTTAATCCTCCTTTATGGTGTAAGCCTTGATGGCCCTCTAAACAAGAACATTTCTTCTTTTAAACTAGGAAGTCCTAAAAGCAACATCGTAAGTCGATCCACACCAATGGCAAATCCTCCATGAGGTGGGCATCCATATTTAAAGAACTCCAAGTAAAATGCTACATCTACACCAAGTCCTTTTTCTTCCGCTTGGCTCTTTAATACCTCATAACGATGTTCTCTTTGGGCACCAGTCGTAATCTCGGTTCCTCTCCAAATTAAATCGAAGCCCTCCGGAATATCATTTTTCCTCATATGATAAAATGCTCTTTTTGCTTTTGCAAAACCGGTAACAAAAATAAATTCTGAACCATATTCTTCCATCGCATATCGACCCGTTAATTTTTCTGCTTCACTATTCATATCACCAATATCATGCTCTGGTATTTCGTATCCATAACGAGTATGTAATTCTTGATATAAATCTTGTAATTTAATTCTTGGGAAAGGCTTCTTTGGAATAACAACATCCATATCAAACAATTCTTTAATTTTTTCCCCATATAAATCTTTCACATGAGTTAAACCGGCAATAAGCAAATCTTCTTCCAAATCCATAACGTCTTCATAGGAATCAATATAAGCAAACTCTAAATCAAAAGAAGTAAATTCTGTAGCATGACGGTTGGTATTCGAGTTTTCTGCTCGAAAAGCTGGAGCAATTTCAAATACACGCTCTAGGCCACTCGCAATAGCCATCTGTTTATAAAACTGTGGACTTTGAGCCAAATACGCTTTTCGATCAAAATACTTAACTTCAAAAACATCGGAACCGGATTCAGATGCCGCCCCAATAAGTTTCGGTGTATGAATTTCGGTAAAATCTTCACGAATCAAAAACGCCCGCATTCCCTCAACAAACGCTGATTGCACATGCAACATCAAATTGTTTTTCTCACTTCTAAGGTCAATCCAACGATAATCCATTCTTGTATCGATATTCGCAGTCTCATCGATTGGTAAGGCATCACTCTTACTTAATACCTCTACTTCTGTAGGTAAAAATTCTTTTCCACCATTTTTTACATATTCACTCTTAACCATTTTTCCTGTAAAAGAAAGAATACTATTTGATAGAACTCCCTCTAGTGCTTGAGCAAGTTCACTCTGTTCGTTTTTATCAATAGAAACTTGAATTTTTCCACTACGGTCTTTCAAAATAACGAAAATCATATATTTGGTATTACGAATACTTTGAGCCCAACCACTAATTCTTGCATCCTTATCTTCTTTTAAATCACCAATTAACGTTCTCTTCATAAGCCCTCCTATAAATTACTGATAATATAATCAAGTATTTCAGCCTCATCAACTTTTGTTTCTTCTTTGGTTAAATTATCTTTAACGGTAATTAAACCTTTTTGTAAATCTTCACTATTTAATATGATTAAAATTCGAGCATTTAACCGATCTGCTTGTTTAAACTGTGCCTTTAATCCTTTATCTAAAGTATCCATATCACATTTAATTTCGCTCCAACGTAAATCCTGAACTAATCTTAAAGCAGTAAGTCTTTCTTCATCGTTGACAGCCATAACATAAACATCGATGTTGTTTTCTATTCTTTGCTCTTTATTCAACTCTTTTAAAACCATCATCAAACGATCTACCCCACTAGCAAAGCCAATACCTGGAGTATCAGGTCCCCCTAAAAAACTTACTAAATTATTGTATCTTCCACCCGCACAAAGCGTACTAGCGGTACCTAACGCATCCATTTCACTAACAAGTTCAAAGACAGTATGATTATAATAATCAAGACCCCGAACAATATTAGGATCAACTTCGTAATCCACATCAAGTAGTGTCAAGTATTTAAGCACGTCATCAAACCGTTTTTTTGACTCTTCATTTAAAGAATCCATAATCGATGGTGCATTCCGAAGAATCTCACTATCTTTATCGACTTTACAATCCAAAATACGTAATGGATTCGTCTCGAATCTCTTCTGACAATCACTACATAACTCATGAATGTGTGGTTTTAAATAGGAAACAAGTGTATTTCGATAAGCTTCTCTTGACTCTTTATCACCTAATGTATTAATTTTCACAGTTAAGTCAGTTATACCCATTTCTTCTAATAACCGATAAGCAAGACTAATAACTTCGGCATCGACAAGTGGAGAATCAGAGCCAAGAACTTCCACCCCAATTTGACTAAACTCCCGAAATCTGCCAGCTTGTGGTCTTTCATAACGATACATTGTTCCACTGTAATAAAGTTTCTTAGGCTGCGTTGCTTCTCCATACATCTTATTTTCAATGTAGGAACGAACGACTCCTGCTGTACCTTCTGGTCTAAGCGTTAAATTCCGGTCGCCTCGATCTTTAAAGTCATATGTCTCTTT
>CALVHK010000046.1 GCA_944327405.1 uncultured Bacilli bacterium
GTATCATTAGATTAAATTGAGGTGGTTAAAATAACAATTCAAGAAGTAGCAGAAAAATATGAGCTTAGTAAAGATACGCTTAGGTATTATGAAAAAGAGGGGTTAATTGGTCCTATAACTAAGAATTCTAGTGGTATTAGAGAATATCAAGATAAAGATTTAGATCGCATTGAATTTGTAAAATGTATGCGAGGAGCAGGACTTTCGATCGCTGTTTTAAAAGAATACATAAAATTATATGATGAAGGGGAAACTACGAAAGATGCAAGACTAGCTTTACTCGAACATGAACGAGCTTTATTAAAAGAAAAGATTGATTGCATGAAGGAAGCTTATAAAAAGCTAGAATATAAAATAGAGTATTATAAGAAAGGAGAATAACATGAAATTAGTTGCTTATTTTTCGAGAGCAGGAGAAAATTATACGAAAAATGGGATTGAAAACTTAAGGGTTGGTAATACCGAAGTAGCTGCTAAAATGATCGCAGAACTTACGGGTGCTGATCTATTTAAAATTGAGACTGTGAGTGATTATCCGGTGGATTATCAGGAAACAACACGAGTAGCGCAGGAAGAATTAAGAGATCATGTGCGACCAACATTAAAAAACTATTTAGCAGATTATCAAAAATATGATACAATATATCTAGGGTATCCTAATTGGTGGGGTACGATGCCTATGGCTGTATTTACATTTTTAGAAAGTATGGACTTGACAGGAAAAACAATAAAGCCATTTTGTACTCATGAAGGTAGTGGCATGGGAAATAGTGAAAATGATTTGAAGAATTATTTTCCAGATGCTATTATTAAAGAGGGATTACCGATTCGAGGTAGTGATGTAAATAATGCTTTACCAAAAATAAGACATTGGATAGGAGAGGATGAATAATGGAAAAAGCAAAAGTTTATTTTACCAAAGAAATTACACCAGAGTCTTTAGTTAAGATTTATGAAGCTTTGGGATAAGTTACCAGAACAAAATGCGTTTTTGGAATCTATGGCAGAGGCAGCTAAAGCTGTAAGGGATTATATGAAAGGTAACATTTTATATATTGATGTTATGAATAATTTGTCTGTTGATTGTGATTGTGATTCTAATCCTGAGGATCCTTGTATGAAAGATATTGGAATTCTTGCGAGTGTTGATCCTGTTGCAGTTGATCAAGCATGTATTGATATGATTTGGAATTCTACGGATCCAGGAAGAGATCACTTTATTGAAAGAGTAGAAAGACAAAATGGACGTCATATTTTGCCTTATGCTGAAGAAATTGGCTTAGGTACAAGAGAATACGAACTTGTAGAAATTGATTAAAGAAGGTTTACGAAAATCTTCTTTTTTGATACAATAAATTTGTGATTATTTATGAGAAAAATAGATAGTAGTTGGATATTAGTAATTGTTTTTATTCTTTTATTTATTATTTGGAGTATATTAGTTGTTAAAGGAGTGTTTCTCTTTCTTGATTACCAAATATTTGATTTTATTCAACAATATTTGATTAATGATTTTTTGGTTTCTTTTTTCAAAGCTGTTACTTATTTGGGAAGTGCAAGTATTCTTTTTTTTATAACTATTATTAGTTTATTGATATTTAAAAATAAGCATATTGGGATTAGTTTGGGTATCAATGCTTTTTTAATAGCTATGCTTAATTTGATTCTCAAAAATTTGTTTTTAATACCAAGACCTGAAATTGTAACTTTAATAGAAGAGAATGGCTATAGTTTTCCTTCGGGGCATGCGATGGCAAGCTTTTCATTTTATGGCTATCTGATTTATTTAATTTATAAAAAAATGAAGCCTTCGGTTGGTAAAAACATTTTATTAATATTTCTCGTTTTGTTAATATTTTTGATAGGCTTTAGTAGAATATATTTAGGAGTACATCATTTTAGTGATATTATAGGTGGTTATATTATTAGTGGGGCTTATTTAATTTTGTATATCAAATTGGTTAAAAAGTTGGGATTGGAGTGAGTTTAAGTGAAGTATAAAAAGAAACTTAAAAGTTTAGGCAATAGTTTTAGATATGCAGGTCAAGGGGTATGGTCTTCGTTTAAATCAGAGCGAAACATGAAGATTCATGTTTTAATGATGATACTTGTTGTTATATTTGGCTTTTTTCTTGATATTAGTTTAGGTGAATGGATTGTTTGTATTATTTTGTTTAGTCTTGTGATTGGGGCTGAACTATTTAATACAGCGATTGAGGCAGTTGTGGATATGATTAGTTTAGAGAAGAGTTCTCAAGCAAAACTTGCGAAAGACATTTCAGCTGGAGCTGTTTTAGTGTTTGCTATTGCTTCTGCAATTGTTGGTTTGATTATTTTTGTTCCTAAAATATTAGAGTTATTTTAACACTTGACTTGGAGTGTACTTTAAATATTATAATTGGGATGGTGAAGAAAAATGAAGAAAAAAGTTAAAATCATTGTTGATGTAGCTATGTTTGTTTTGTTTGTGTTACTGATGGGCTATCATATTATAAGTAACCAGTATCATGAAATACTGGGTGTCGTCCTATTTATTTTGTTTATTATCCATCATGTTTTAAACTATAAATGGTATAAGACATTGTTGAAGGGAAAATATACTTTTACAAGAGTTTTATTTATTGTTGTTAATTTTATGCTGCTTCTTGCTATCTTAGGAATATTTATTAGTGGCATTTTAATATCCGCGCATGTATTTCATTTTTTAAATATTCCAACTACGAATTTTGCTAGACAACTCCATTTGTTTTCTACCGTCTGGGGATTTGTTTTAATGGGAATTCACTTGGGGTTACATCTACAAATGATCCTTGCAAAATATGCTAAGAAACTTAAAAACTCTATGTTTGAATATTTGTTTTATTTACTTTTATTTGTTCTGATTCTTTTTGGCTGTTATGCTTTTATTAAGAATCGTTATTGGCGTGATATGGCTTTTTTAACTAAGTTTAAGTTTTTTGACTATACGCAAAGTCCATTTCTCTTTTATTTAGAACAATTAGCAATTCTTTTTGGCTTATCTTTTATTACCTATGGTATTGTTTCTTTTGTAAATGGTAGGAAGAATGCTGGGAAATAAAAGGATATAGAGACAGGAAAGGTAGAAGATGAAATTTCTATCTTTTTGTTTGTCAATTTGTTTGTCAAATTTTTGAAAAAGAATTGACTTGGAGTATGCTTTAAGGCTTATACTGGTAATATAAAGGAGGAATTTTTAAATGAAACAAACAGCGGGAAGAGATCGTTTAGGGGGTCAACACTCGATGATATAAAAAAATATGCTCCGAATAGTAGAGTAGAAAATGAACTTGATATTAAATTTAATGAAGATATTCTTGCTATATCAGAAAATACTTTAAATAATTGGATAGAAAAGTTATAAGGATGCTTATAGCTTTTTACATTGTTACTAAATTGTAATGAAAAAAAGCTTAAAAGTATGGTATAATAAATATGCTAGAGAGGTTTTATTATGAGTTATGTGGAAGCTATAAAAACAGCGATTATTACTTTTCCTTTTATCGCTTTTTTGTTTACTATTCCTTTTATATTATATAATTATCATAAATACGGATCTATTCATTTTTTAAGAGTGTTTATTATTTATACTTTTATTTTGTATTTAATTACCATTTATTTTTTAGTCATTTTACCACTTCCTACCTTTGAAGAAGTACTAAAAAATACTGGGCCATACATTAATTATATTCCTTTTCATTTTATTGTGGATTTTATTCATGAAACACCATTTGTTTGGAATAATCCATCTACTTATATTGAAGCAATACTCGATCCAAGTTTTTATGTTGTCATATTTAATATTGTGATGTTTATTCCTTTTGGTATGTATTTACGATATTATTTTAAATGTAGTTTTAAGAAAACATTGCTTTATTCATTTTTACTAAGTTTATTTTTTGAACTAACTCAGCTTACAGGTTTATATTTTATCTATCCTAATCCATATCGTTTGTGTGATGTTGATGATTTAATTCAAAATACTTTAGGCGGGGTAATAGGTTTTCTCATTATGGGCTGGTTAGATAATTATTTACCAACTCGTGAGAAAATAGATGAGGAAGCAAGAAAGATGGGAGAGAGTGTTTCGGGGCTTAGAAGATTTACGGCATTCTTCTTAGATCTTGTTCTATATTTCTTATTGGTAGGAATTCTTTCCTTTTTCTTTCAAAGACATGTATTATTTCTTGCTTTTCTGTTTTATTATATATTAATTCCTCTTGTTAATCGTTATTCTACAATTGGGATGAAGTTTTTAAATGTAAAAATGGAATTTATTAGACTTGGTCTTTTATTTAATACTTTAAGATATTTCTTTTTGTATCTTTATTATTTTGCTTTGCCACTTGGATTTATTATGCTTATCAGTTACATACGAAGTTATTATAATTTACAAGGAATTACCTTTCTTTTATATGGCGGAGGACTTTTGGTGATTTTCCTTTTTTATCTCATTCACTTTATTTTATTACTTAAAAATAAGAAAATGTATTATGATAAGCTGTTTGGAGTTCGGTTTGTTAGCACGATTAGTATTTTTTATGGTGAAAATTAATGTCAATTTTTAACTAATTTATGTTTTGAGATTGATTTTTAAATTAAACCATGATATAATTTATTCATAGAAAGGAGAATGAGGTATGAAAACAAAGGCTATAGGTTTATTATTTGTGTTAGGAGGTATTTTTGCACCTAGTGTTGTTAGTGCTGCTGAAGCAAATTTTTTGGAATGTGTAAAACAAGAAGTGTGCGTGCTAGAAAGTGATGTTACTATTGATGAACAAATTACATTAGAAAATGATTTGGTTTTAGATTTAAATGGTCATACTATAACATCTACTTTTCAAGATGCAGGCAAGGGAAATATTGGTACTTCTCATACATTAACAATTAAGGATAGTCAAGGCAACGGAAAATTTGATGCTAGTGCAGCTCAGGGGTATGCGTTTCATGCATATTATGGCGGAACTTTGATTCTAGAGTCTGGAGAAATTATATCTAAATATGCTCCATTTAGTGGTAATAATAAAACTGGAGATATGAATTTTATAATTAATGGTGGAACTCTTACTGCTTTAGAGGGAGCTGCTATATTTATGCCAGGACAAGGCACTCTAGAAATTAATGATGGTACATTGAATGGTGGAATAAATATTCGGATGGGCCAAGTTACGATTAATGGCGGAACTATCATTAATAATAATCCAAAAAATATTGATCCGATTGAAGATTATTATAAGTTTTCTGGAAATGTTTGGTTAAGTGATGCTATTGCTGTTCTAGGTGGAACATATACTTCTGAAAATTCTGAATATGGCAATTCATTAAATATGACAATTAATGGCGGAACTTTTGAAAGTGAGATTGGTAATGCTTTAACAATTTATGCTTTAGGAAGAGTTGAGCAAGACCTTAATTTAACTATTAACGGTGGAACGTTTAATGGTAAAGGAATTTCTGTTGCTATAGAAACTCCAGAAACTTTAGAGTTGAAAGGAACTGAGTCAGAGATAGCTGAGTATTCTAAAGTAAATAACGATGTTAAAGTAGTTATTACTGATGGATCATATAGCTCAAATGTAGAATCATTAGTTGCTGACGGATATAAGGTTGTTGAAAATAACGGCTTATATACTGTGCAACCAAATTTAGTAATTGCAACTGATGATGAAGATGTTACCTTTGAAAGTGATGAACCTATTTCTAACGACTATAAATTAGTTGTTGAGGAAGAAGAGCTTGCTAATGAGGAAGCAGTAATGGAAAGTGTTAACGAACAAATTACTACTGCTTTAGAAGAGACTAAGGAAGAATTATTAGATTCTAAATTAGTAGCTACTTATGATATATCTGTTAAAGATAGTAAAGATCAAGTAGTTAAATTAGAAAATGGTAATTATGCTATTTCTATTAAAGTAACAGAGGATCAAGTAAAAGGATATAATGCTTTTAAAGTTGTTTATATTAATGATGAAGGCGAAGTTGCTGAAATACTTGATGCAGTATTAGCAAATGGTGTTATTACATTTGAAACTACTCACTTAAGTACTTATGCAATAATTGGTTATAATACTGTTACTTTAACTGAAGACGGTGACGATGTAATTGGCGATGGTACAGATACACCAACGACTCCAGAAACTCCTAGTGAAGAAACTCCAGAAGTTCCACAAACATTCGATAGTTTAGGTACTTATGTAGCTGCTGGAATAGTTAGTATCATTGCTATTGTTGGTGCAGTTATTTACATTAAAAGAAAACAAACGAATTAAGAGGACTTAAAAGTTCTCTTTTTTCTTGCAATTTTATTCTTCATTTACTATAATGATGGTGAAGTAGGCGGTTTTATGATTTTAAATGTAAGTGGAAGAACGGATATTGTTGCCTTTTATACTCCATGGTTTATGAGACGTTACAAAGAAGGTTTTGTTGATGTTAGAAATCCGATTTATCCTAAACTTGTTAGTCGTATTTATTTTTGTGATGTTGATATGATTGTATTTTGTACGAAAAATCCTCATTCTATTCTTCCTTATTTGAAAGAAATAAATAAACCAATTTTATTTCATGTTACTTTAACACCATATAAAAAAGATATTGAACCAAATGTGATGAATAAAAAGCAAGTAATTGAAGATATTAAAAAAATATCAGATCTTCTTGGTAAAGAACGGGTTTATGTTAGGTATGATCCAATATTTTTAAGTGAAGAGTATTCTTTAGATTATCATATAAAAGCATTTGAAAAATTATGCGGGAAGCTTGATGGGTATGTGTCTCATATTATTGTTTCTTTTATTGATGATTATAAGAATGTGAGAAAGAATATGGATGTGCTGCGAATTAAAAATTTTACTTTTGAAGATTTTAAAACGTTAGGGTTAGCTTTTAGTGAAATAGCACGTAATCATCATATGACCGTGCAAACTTGTAGTGAATATAATACGCTTGAAGAATATGGGTTTGTGGTGGACGATTGTGTTTCAAAAGAATTAGCTAAAAAACTAACCGGTAAAAATTATCCCGTTTGGAAGGGAAGAAATAACAAGTACTGTCATTGTGCTAGTATGGTGGATATTGGAAGTTATAATACATGCAGTCATTATTGTAAATATTGTTATGCGAATTATGATGAAGATAAAATCAAAGACAATATAAAAAATCATCACGATGATTCAACCATGCTTGTTGGCTATTTAGAGAGTGATGATGAGATAAAAGCGAGAAAAAATTGATTTTTGGATGTTTGATATGCTAATATTGTTTTGAGGGACTGATAATATGTACCGAGTTGGAGTAGGCTATTTACTTGCTAGTTTATTAAAAATGAAAATAAAATATTTTCATGAATACTTTGTGACAATTTCGGAATTACGGCAGTTTGAGCAAGAGTTGTATCAAAAAGAAAAAGAATTGG
>CALVHK010000047.1 GCA_944327405.1 uncultured Bacilli bacterium
AAAACCTCTCAAACCCTTTTAAATAAAGGGATTGGGAGGTTTTGCTTCTTTCAAAGTGTCAAAGATGAGATTATAACATATTTACTTTAAAGTTTAAACCTTTATTTTATTGTATCAAAAAATCCATTTTGATAATGGATTTTATCTAAAATAATTAATAAAATTATATGGAAGTGTTGCTAGTCTTGATAATGCTAGTAATATGCAGTTGTCTTTATATTCTTCGATTGGTTTTATTAATTTTTCTTTTTTTATATATTCATATAACTCATTTAAATCGTCTTCTGTTCCCCATAGTTTTGATAGTAAAACAAATTCAATTACAAAGGATAGAATAAATAAGACAAAGCCTAAACGTATTACTAAAACACGATTCATGCATGCCCCAGCTATAATTAAGACGTAACTTATAATTACTAAAAAAGCATTAAACTTACGATAAGTAGGTAAATATTTTCTTTTCGAATCTGCTTCCAAAGTGGTATTTATAGCTACCGTTGCCGCATACACATCTTCTCCATCAAAAACTTCGGGTGACAATTTAATTACATTTCTATCTTTGTTATAGTGATCCAAAAATCTACCACTCTTCTTGATAATATGAGGCTCACTCTCACAAATATGACTAGATAGTTTCTTTGCTATTTCAAAGCCGGATAGACGAGCATCATTTGGTGTATCTTTGGTTGTTTTAACAACGCTTCTGTATAACAGATTTACTAAAAGAAGGAGTCCCACTAATAGAATAAATATTATATCAATAATCATTATCTTACCTCATAGATGGTTCCTTCACGGGTGTCTTTTAAAATAATGCCATCCCTTTCTAATTCTTCTCTAATATAATCTGCTAGAGCATAATCTTTAACTTTCTTGGCCTCATTTCTTTTTTCAATCATACTCATTATATAATCTTCATCAATGTTCTTTTCATCTTTCTTTAATAAATCCAATGATAATACTTCATCCATTTTTTCGATGATGGCTCTTTTGGTTGAATCATTCACATCACTTTTTAGTACATCATATAAAAGAGTTAGCGCATTTGCGGTATTTAAATCATCTTCTAGGCATTCTTTAAATTTGGTAACGTATGTTTCTAATGCATTTTCATCTACACTTCCATCTTCTTTTAAGCTTGCGATTCGAGATTTTAACTTCTTATAAGCATTCTCTGCTCCACTTAGAGAATCAAAACTAAATGTTAATTGTTTACGATAATGACTTTGTAAAACCATAAAACGATAACTCAAAGGATTGTAGCCTTCACTTTCTAGGAAAGATACAGTTAAAACTTTCCCTTTGGATTTACTCATTTTACCAGTTGCATCATTTAAATGCTCTCCATGTACCCAGTATTTGCACCAAGTATGGCCTAGATAAGCTTCACTTTGAGCAATTTCATTGGTGTGATGAGGAAAAATGTTATCTACACCACCACAGTGAATATCTAAATATTCACCTAAATATTTTATTGAAATACCCGTACACTCAATGTGCCATCCTGGATAACCTTTACCAAAAGGACTATCCCACTTTAATTCTTGATCATCAAACTTCGATTTAGTAAACCATAAAACAAAATCCGTTTTATTCCTTTTATTAACATCTTCTTCTACTGTCTCTCTCACACCACTAATTAACTCTTCGCCAACATGGTTCGTTAGTTGATAATAATCTTTAAGCTTTGAGGTATCAAAATAAATGTTTCCACCGGATGCATAAGCATATCCTGTTTCTAATAATTTACTTATAATTTTAATGTATTCATCAATATTCTCTGTTGCAGGACTTACAATATCTGGTTTTTTAATATTTAGTTTTTCTGTATCTTTAAAGAAAGCATCTGTGTAGAATTTTGCAATATCCAGTACGGTTTTGTGTTCTTTTTTAGCACTACTAACCATTTTATCATCACCTGTATCGGCATCACTTGTTAAATGACCGACATCTGTTATATTCATGACACGGGTTACATCAAACCCGATAAACCGGAGTGTTTTTTCTAAAATATCTTCCATGATATAGGTTCTTAAATTACCAATATGAGCGTAGCTGTAAACGGTAGGACCACAAGTATACATCTTAACAACTCCCTCGCACCATGGAATAAAATCTTCAATCTTTCTTGTTAGGGTATTATATAGTTTCATGTGTTTTCACCTCTTGTTATTATTATATTATAAGTTGGCGTTAAATGAAAGAATTAACTTTAAAAAATCGAGTAAAAAAATCACACCGTTGTTTTAGTGTGATTCCTTTTTTATTTCTTTTCCTTTTTAAAACATAAGAACCAATCTAAGCAGTATGTTTCCGCATCTTGACTCTCTACACGTTCTTTGGCAAGTCCGCAAGATCCTGGAGCTGGCATAATTACGTCATCTCCTGGATGCCAGTTTGCTGGTGTTGCAATTCCTTCAGCATCAGCTTTTTGTAAACCTTGAATTACTCTTTTAATTTCTTCAAAATTTCTTCCTAAAGATTGTGGATAATACATAATTGTTCTTATCTTTGCTTCAGGATCGATAAAGAATACTGCTCTTACGGCTTGGGTAGTAGATTCTTTTGGCGAAATCATTCCAAATTTGTTCGCTACTTCCATTTTGATGTCTTCAATTACCGGGAATTTTACTTCTAAGTTTTCCATTCCGTTCCATTTAATTTTTTCTTTGATTGTTCTTAACCATGCGATATGGGCATAGATACTATCAATTGATAAGCCAATTAATTCGACATTCATACTTTTAAATTCTTCTTGCATGCTTGCAAAAGTCATGAATTCCGTCGTACATACTGGTGTAAAATCAGCTGGATGGGAAAATAGAATTACCCATTTCCCTTTATAGTCTTCAGGAAAGTGAATTTCTCCTTGCGTCGTTTTGGCTACAAAATGAGGAGCTTCCTCTCCAATTCTTGGCATATTATATATTTCTTTTTGTTCTGTTTCCATTTAATTTTCCTCCTTCTTTAAACAGTCTTCACATATACCTATGAAGTTTATTTCGTAATCTACTATTTTATTGTTTCCAATTTTATAATCAAACTTAATACTATCCATTACATCGATAATCTTATGACATTTTTCACATATAAAATGGTTATGTAATTCATTTAAATTGTCGAAGTGATCGCCATCCGACATCTTTATCCTCTTTATTTTCTTGTCATCTACTAGTCCATTTAGAACACGGTAGACTGTGCCCAAGCTGATATTTGGTAAAGTGTGTCTAGCAATCTCATAGATTTCTTCGGCAGTTAAATGATCATACGAATTATTTACAATGTTTAGTATTAAACTTTTTTGTTTGGTATTTCGCATTTTATCACGCCCTTAATAGTAATGATTACTAATAACAGTATATCATATTTTAAAAAAATTGCAAGTAAAAAAATAAAAAATCGTAAATTTTACAATTCTTTATCTATATTTATATTCAGCTGAGTGTTTTCATTGATGATAAGACTGGATGTAGTAAGAAGCATACCCGCAATAGAAGAGGCATTTTCGAGTGAACTTATGACCACACTTGTAGGATCTATTATCTTGGTCGAACTTAGTGATTCAAACTTTTCTTCTAGTATGTTGTAAATTAGTTCATAATTATTCTCTTTTATTTTTTTATAAATACTATCTTGATCTAATCCAACGTTTTCTAATATTTGAAAGAAAGGTTTGTTTAAAGATAATTTCAATATTTCATAACCATCTGTTTTGGGATTTAACTCATCACTTATTTTACATAACATAATACCACTTCCTGGTAGTATTCCAGCACTCGTGTTTTCTAGAGCATGAAGGGCATCATCAAAACGCATTTTCTTTTCTTTTGCTTCTGTTAATGTTCTTGCTCCCACACGAATAATTCCTCTTCCTTCGGTTAATTTCGATAATCTATTATTTAGAAAATCTAGTTCATATTCGTCCGTTTCTTTTTCTTGTTCCTTCTTTAAATTTGTTATATGTTTTATTAACTCTTTTTTCTCTTTGTTGAACGAGATAGTAACCGTCTCTTTATCGATTTTCATTTCACTACATCTTCCTAGAGATGCTAACGTTACTTCATCTGTAGGATTTACAATTTGAGCGTCGGTTATTACTAATAGATCCGTTAAAATATCCATTTGATGCGTTCCATACTCCGGCAATTTAAGTAAGGTAACGTTTGTTATTTTATTAAAATTTAAAGATAATACTTCATTGATTACATTCTCATCATAGTCTTTTGCTAATATTAAAGCTGGTGTTTTTTTGTCTATTAAAAAGTTTATTACTTCACTCAAAATCTCAATGTCATCAATTTCTTTGTTTACAATCAGAATGTAGGGATTATTGAAACTCACTTCCTCTTTTAGAAAATAAGGAGATGCTGAAATTGTATCAAAGGTATAACCACTTATTAGTTCTTGATAAGTCTCACTTTTATTTGTTTCTTCAATTCTTATCGCTCCCTTATTTTTTAACTTTAAGTACAGGAATGTAATCACACCCCCAATACTATTATCATTGGCAGCAATGCTAGCTATGGCATAGTAATCACTTTCTTTAGGAGTTTTACTTTCCTTTTTTATTTTATCAATCACATCCAAAGTTGCTTCGTCTAATTCTTTTTTTAAAACATAGGGATTTTTACCGTCTTTAATTTTTTGTAATCCATTATTAAAGATGCTTTCTAGTAAAACTAATGTCGAAGTTGTTCCATCTCCTACGGTTTCATCCGTTTTGATCGATGCTTCTTTGGCAAGAGTTAAAATCGTATTAATTCTTTCATCTTCACTTTCAATGTTTTTAGCTATTGTTACACCATCGTTCGTAATAAATGGGTTTAGTAAAGAGTGATCGATAATGGCATTTGATCCTCTGGGTCCTAGTGTTTTTTTCACTGTGCTACATAATAATGTAACCGCTTCTTCAAGACACTCTGTTAGTTCACTTTCCGTTACTACCTTTTTCATAAGTTCCCTCCATTTCTATTATGTACTTCCAATATTTTTTCGGCATAAAATTCATTTGGCAACGTTTATTTTTCCTTGATTCAATACCAATCGTATTAAAGAAAATTAACCATAAGTTTTCGATTTTTTGCTCTTCCTTGTTTATATTCATCTCTTTTAAATTAAACTTTCCTGTTACTATATAGTATTTTTTCTTATCATAAATACTATACTTATTTCTTCCAACATCTTTAATTATCCAATATTCATTTTTGAGTCTTCTGGCAAAATGTGGGGATAGTAATTCTAAACAATCATTAGTAGGACTAATTTCTGCATACAAAACATGATTGTTTATTTCCTTAAATCTAATAAATCCTTTTAGTTTATGGGTCTCATTACTCACATATTTAGCTATTTTTAGAGCACTATTTACACACTTTAAATTACGCATCGTAAATATTTTGTTTTGATACTTCATCGCGTTTAATAAAAAGTAGTAGATTATTAATTCTTTATGAGTATCACTTGATAAATAGACATAGTAAATGGTTTTTAAAACTTCTTTGGATACGTTTAGCTTGTGAATATCAAAATCATGGTCTAATTCAAGCGTTACTACATCATCTAATAATGATGGGGTGTAAGTATCACTCGTTTTTATGTCAAATGGTTTTATTTTATGGTAGATTAAGCGTGTCATTAAATCTAGAAGAGTATTGATGCTTCCATCATATAAGTATATGCGGTTATTCATGAAAATAAACTTAATTGTTCTTTCTTATTTTCTACTACTTTATTATCTTCTAGAATTAAGTTTGCTTCAATAAAACTTTTTTTGAAATACTCACTGTTTATAAAATATCTACCATTGCATGTAATGAAATACTTTGCTCTTTTTAAGACAATCCCCATTTTCTTTAAATCATTAAAGGTAATCTTAAAGTTTTTGCGACAAGCGATAATTCTTTGGGCTGATTTTATGCCAATTCCAGGTACTTTTAGTAAATCATAGTAAGAAGCACTGTTAATTTCTTTTGGAAATTCATTTAAGTGTCTTAAGGCCCAATTTGCTTTAGGATCCATGAGGATGTTGAAGTTAGGATTTTCTTCATCTAGTAAGTCATCTACTTTAAAACCGTAAAATCTTAACAACCAATCGGCTTGATATAGTCTATTTTCCCGAACAAGCGGTGGGGATGCAAGAGATGGCAACATTTTGTCTTTATTAACAGGAATGTAGGCCGAATAAAATACTCTTTTTAAATCATAAGTTTTATATAGTGATTCACTTCTTCTCATAATATCTCGATCTGTTTCTTTGGTAGCACCAATAATCATTTGGGTGCTTTGACCGGCTGGAACATACGATTTATTACGATTTTCTTTGACATAAGACATAATTTTTGTGACTTTATTACTATCCTTGTTGGGAGCTAGAAGTTTTAGGCCATTATCTGTTGGGAGCTCTATATTAGCACTAAGACGGTCAACAAGAGAACCTAATTCTTTTAACAGATGAGCGCTAGCTCCAGGAATAGCTTTACAATGAATGTAGCCATGAAAATGATATTTGGTTCTAAGTAATTTAATTGTCTTGATTAAAAGCTCCATCGTATAATCAGGACTTTTGATAATTCCTGAACTTAAGAATAAACCTTCAATATAATTTCTTCGATAAAAATTCATCGTAATCGAACATATTTCTTCTGGTGTAAACATGGCTCTTTTCACATTGTTACTTACCCTATTTATGCAATATTTGCAGTCGAGGATACAGCAGTTCGTCATGAGTATTTTTAAAAGAGAGATACATCTGCCGTCACTGGCAAAAGAGTGACAAATACCAGAATATGCAGCATTGCCTATTCCTCCTTCATTTTTTCTTGTGCTGCCACTAGAAGAACATGAAGCATCATATTTGGCACTGTCTGCTAGAATCTTTAATTTTTCTTCTAAAGTCATTTTTATCACCTGTATATATTATAATACAAAAGTTTGCGTTAGTCAAACAAATATACGCTTCCAATTTATGGTATAAAAAAAAGCACAAGTATCAAATTTGCTTGGTTAATTTAAGTTAGGAAATCCGAAATGGATATCCGGATTATTTAATTGATAAGCAACAAAGCGAAACTTTGTTGACTAAAAAATTGTAATGATATGAAATAAAAAATCAAGAGTCAAGATGAACTCACATTGTTCGCTCTTGATTTTTTATTATCATATCTTTCATATTTAATTCTTCAATTGGAATATGATGTAAATTTAGAAGTTCTAATATTTCACTCCCTAAATTTTCTTCTAATAATTGTAAGGGAGTTTTATAGTCCTTAATAGGCCTAGGGTAGTTATTTAACCGATTAATAATATCTAAAATATCTTCACTAGATAATTCAGTGATATCAAATCCTTTTTTTATTAACCA
>CALVHK010000048.1 GCA_944327405.1 uncultured Bacilli bacterium
ATCAAATGAACGATCTTCTCTACTTGTTTTAGTTTTTCAGCTGCATCTTCATCTTCAGCATAAACTTCCGTGAAATTTTCAATTGTTCTATCCATTACTGCATCAATTGCAGCATATTTTTCTAACTTATCTTTAATTTGAATAGCCTCTAACATATCTTTGGTAGCAAATTCTCTTACAGCCGCTTCTACCTCTGGATCTAATTCTGCTTTTGGAAGCTCGATTTTTTCTTCGCCGATTTCATCAATAATACTTTGTTGAAACTCACACAATTTCTTTAAATTATCATGCCCAAACATTAATGCTTCAAGCATTTCTTTTTCGCTTAACTCTTGTGCTCCAGCCTCAACCATGCATATAGCATCATTTGTTCCGGCAACAGTAAGTGACAATGTACTAGCTTCTACTTGTTCTGCAGTCGGATTAATGACAAGCTTACCATCTACTTTACCAACAATAACACCACTTACTGGTCCATCAAAAGGAATCTTTGAAATTCCTAAACATAAACTAGAACCAAATAATGCAGCCATTTCTGGTGAGTTATCAGGGTCTACCGATAACACGGTATTAACTACTTGTATTTCTTGTCTCAAGTTCTCATCAAACATTGGTCGAATTGGACGGTCAATGAGTCTTGCTGCAAGTGTTGCCGCATCACTAGGACGACCTTCTCTTTTTATAAATCCACCCGGTATTTTACCTACCGAATAAAGTTTTTCTTGATACAAAACTTGTAATGGAAAGAAATCTTGTCCCATGACTTCTTTACCCATAACACAAACAGAGAGTACTACGGTGTCCCCGTAACGTACCAATACTGCCCCATCGGTTTGTTTTGCTAACTCTCCTGTTTCTACAACGAGTTCTCTTCCTAAAAAATCTAACTTAAATACTTTCTTCATACATGCTCCTTCTATAAAAAAAGACACTAAAAATTTTAGTGCCCTTATTTTCTTAAATTTAATTTCTTAATTACATTACGATAACTAACAACATCGTTTTCTTTTAAGTAAGCAAGTAATTTTCTTCTTTTACCAACTTTCATTAAAAGTCCACGATTAGAATGATAGTCATGTTTATGTACTTTTAAATGTTCAGTTAAATCATTAATTTCATGAGTAAGAATAGCAATTTGTACTTCTGCAGAACCACAGTCTTTTTCATTCTTACCAAATTCTTTAATCAACTTAGCTTTTTCTTCTTTTGTAACTGCCATAAATATCCTCCTTATCTAACAAACGGTTTAATCCAAGTAAAAATTTAAGGAGTAAATTTAAACCTCGACTAAACTTACATCATTATTATATTATAGAGTTTTAAAAAAATCAACAAAAACTTTTTCACCAAACACTCCCTATACTTATCTCATCAAGTCCCTACCATTCATGCTACATAAACGATCAACAAACTCTAACTTTTTAAAGTCTTTTTCAAGCAAAACTCTATTCTTATATTTCTCTAGAAATTCAGATTGTACTTTTACTGTTAAATCATTCACTCTACTTTCTAAAACAAAACAAGCATTTTTCACTGTCACATCAGTATACTGTGCTTCTTCTTTAGAAACGATATTACCCCAAACATCAAACATATCACCATCTGTTAAAAGCATTCTTTCTTGATTACTACTTCTATATTCTTCTAAAGTATCTACGGAAAAGTGAACTTGACTTGGATGTAAAGAAAGATAATTCAAAATCATATCAAACCAATCAAACCGAAATTCTTCTATATTAGGTTGATTCATTTCTGCCTTTGAAGGAAAAGTCCTACTAACAAAGCGAAAATTAGAAGTATATAATGTTTTTTCATGTTTATCTAAATATACCTCATCAATAATAAATTGATATGTAGGCCAAGAATACATACTATTTACTATCCCACCGCTCTTTATATCGAGAGTCATTCTTGGAAAAATATCTTTAGGGAAATATGCTAATCTATATCCGCTATGGGCCAAATAAACATGAAACTCTGGTCTATCATCATCTAAAATAAAAGCAACATTACTAACACCATATTCTTCATTCAAGGCAAGAAACTCTTGAAAGTAGCCATCCAAACTACGATACTCTTGTAACTTTCTCATAAGTAAATATCCTAGATTTACATCTTTAATATCATGTTTCCAAAAGAAATCTAAAATATCTTTTTTAAAACGTAAATCATAGAAAGCATAGCCAATCTTATCCTTTAACAAGGCATAGTCTTTGAAAATGATAGTCCATTCTTCAATGGTTTTCTTTATAACTAACATAATAAAGTCCCCTATCTATGCCTACCAAGCTGTGATTTAACAATAGAAATTACTTCTTTTATATCCATACTAGCATCATAATAAAAGTCTTGTCTTACAGCGTAATAAGGTGCCACAACTTTTCCCTCTTTATTAAGGTATGTAACAATCTGTTCAAAATTATCTTCACCAATAGGCAAAAATACACTGGCCTCTGCTAATTCTAATCCCAATTCTTTTCGATAAGAAAAAGCACTAATATGACTGAAATCACCCGTTATTTCCCGTTCAATATCCAAACTAAACAAAGATTCCTTAACTCCATCTTTTAATTTTAATAATCTATTACCCATATAAACAAAATCAAAGCCAGGCAACAAAGAAGTTTTTATATTTCCCTTTTTTACCGTAATATGATAAAGTTCAAAATCATAAGTATTAAACACAACATTTGCTTCATCTATCACACTAAACTTATAAAGATAAGATGTAGGAACAAGCTTCAAAACAGGCGCAAAATCTCTAGTAACAACTCCAATTAAAGGCTCACTAACAAGACTACCCTCAAAGTCTGTTACCAACTCCGCCTTAACGATTCCTAGACCATGACTAAAATCAACGTCTTCTTTTCTTAAAACAAACTCTAATCCTTGATAAGTCATTATAAAACTATGATTCATAAGTCTTACCCCCACAAAAACTTCAGTACTAATTATATTACCATAAATATGGAAGTTAGTACATATTTTTTACACCCTTTTCACACAAACTAGACAATTAAAGTTAAAAAGTATGGTTAAAATCCGCTCTTCCTCTCATAAATAACCGAGTAATTATCTTCTCATGTATTTTCCTATGAAAGCAAATCAAATAAATGTCATAAACCAAATTATAAACCGGCAAAATAATCTTCAAGAAAGTAAAAAATAACACATAAACTTCTTCTAAAATTGAAGCTTTATAAAGATGAATATGATTTTCTTTTATCCTTTCAAAAAATAAATTAATCGTTAAACGAGTAACGATTATACTAAAAGCAATGCTAAGCAAATAAAAATAAAATAACACTAGTTGAATCTCCTTTCAAGTGCGAGGAAGTTCATAATATCACATAAAAGTTTCAAGTGTCAATTTATTATCATTGACTTAACACTTAATAGACACGATTGCTTTACACAAAAGGCCTTATTTTCCTCTAAAAACAGAGACTATTGGTACAAATTAAAAAGGCGAATGGAAGACGAAGAAGTTTCGGAACTATCGACAAATTGTCGACGTTTAAAATTGCTATCTAAAGATGGTAAATAAAATTACACACAAATTACACATGATAGTAACTTTTCGCTAAAAAATTAAAAAGAAAAAACGAGCTAATGCCCGCCTTTAAATCAAAAAAATGGTGCTGAAAAAAGGAATCGAACCTTCGACCTACGCATTACGAGTGCGTTGCTCTACCGACTGAGCTACTTCAGCAGCTAGAAATATTATAACACAAAAAATACTTTAGGGAAAGCTAAAGTATCACATTAATGCCATACGCATTTTCTCCAAGCTCTTTTTCTCATAACGACTAACCATGACTTGCGTCATATTTAACTTTTTAGCTACTTCACTTTGCGTTAAATCATCAAAATAACGAGCCTGAATAATCTGTTTCTCACAACTATCTAAAACCTTAAAACTATCATCTATATCCATTTTCAAATCTGCATTCACTTGATGTTTATCGGCAATAACTTCATGCAAATTAAGTTCATTTGCTTCATCATCCAAGGATATTAAAGCCTGACTACATGCTACAGCTTCTCTTACCATTTCATAATCTAGCTCCAAAAACTGAGCCACTTCATAATCACTCGGAATATAATTTAAGCGTTGCGCCAGTTCATATCTTGTTTTTTCTACTGCTTTATATAATTTAAGCATATCCCTGCTAACTTTAATATTTTTGCAAGAATTAACTAATGCATACATCTCCCCAAATATATAAGGATAAGCATAAGTACTAAACTTAGCACTCTTGGTATCTTTATAATTTTGATAAGCTTTTAAAAGTCCAATAACCCCAACTTGAATCAGGTCTTCCCGAGAGCAATTATAAAATTTGTTAGCGATTTTCTTGATTAATCCCATGTGGGATTCAATAAGTTCATTCGTTGTCATTATATATTGATTAAATGATAAGCAGCAAGCTCATTACTAGCCACTCTCATTCTAAGCCTTTTCATTTTTTCTCTTAAAAAATCGCTAACTTCACACAAGCATATTTTACCCTTGTTAGTTCGAATTGCACATTTTGTATTAAGTAGTGCATCAAGCCCTGACTCATCAATATTTTCAAGTTCATACAAATTAAACACCAAATATTTAATTTTATGCTTAAGTACTACTGGCACAACATAGTTGTTAATCTTATAGCACACCTTTCTATCAAGCACACCTTTTAACCGAACATATAAAATTCCTTTCTCATACTCCATATCTACTTTTAACATATCCACTTCTCCTTTGCTACTTAAATATAGTACAAAAGAGTTTATTTTTAAACACGTTCGACAAAGGTTGCCAAAACTTCTATTTTTTCACACGTAAAGAAAAAGTCCAACATGTTTAAAACAAATCATATAGGACTTTCATTTCTTGTTTACTTAAATTTAAAATCTTTTCAATATCTAAATAGCCAATAAATTCTTGCACACGGTATCCTTTAGTATAAACCCGATTTCCCTTTTTAAACAAATTATGAATTTTCTCTATACCATTTTTGCCATTTATTTGTCTTGGAACTCTTATATTCAAGTAAGAACACAATCCTTCAACGTCTTTAAGAAAAAAAAATCTTCAATAGAATGCCTTGCCCGCATATGGATAACCTGATTGATGCCCAGTTTATAAAGCTCGTTTTCTAATTTTTGCCAATTAACAAAAGGATGTGGATAAAACTCGAAAACATCGGTATCATAACACAATACCACAATGATTCTACTATTACACTTAGGAATAATATCATTTTTCATTTTAGCTAAAAGTTTAGTTTGAAAATTACCAATTCCTCTAATATTTACATGATGAATTTTAAAAGGAAGCGTAGATAAACCAAGTTCTTTTCTAATTTCCTGAATCGCTAACGGATAAAATACCCCTTCAGTATCCCCTTCATAAACCATGACAACGGAATAGGTCATTCTACATATTTTTCGATTTGTCTCATCTCTTCACTACCACTACTCATAAGATCAAACATATAATCCCCCACATACATATTTAATTTATCCGCATCACTTAGCAATTTGTTTAACATATTATCCTTGACTTTTAAAAAAATTGCCAAGCCTCGATCATTAGGCATTCCTATGTAAATATCATTTGGTGGTAAATAATTAACCAAATACGGCGAATGACTCGTAATAATTATTTTTACATCATCAACAAAATTATTTAAAGTTATCAAATACTCTTGTAAAATTTTTGGATTCAAAGAATTTTCTGGCTCTTCAATCGCTACCAAAGAATAGTGATTAATTTCTGCTAAAATAAGATTAGTTAAAACAAGTAATATTTTTCTCGTACCATCACTCATTAAATCAAAATTAACTGGTTGATTCACATTACTATCCATAACAGCAATTGTATAAAACTTGCCAACCATTACTTCTTGAGGCCCTTTATTCATTTTTGCTTCTGCCTCAACCACTTCCATATCTTTTATGTTTGGAAATAAACTTTTAAACGTGTTAATAATAAGAGCATATTTATCCGGATATACCTGCTTTATATCATACAAAATCATTGGTATATTATTATCATTTGCTAAATTATACTTCAAATCGTATTTAGCATTCCGATTTACATACATAAATCCATAAGAGCGATTGGCATCAAAATGGCGATCAATATACATCTCAATCTGATTAATTTCCTTAACTATTTCATAGTAAAATAAATCATCAAAAGCTTTTAACTTATTAATAATTAACTCATTATTATCGATCTTTATTTTCTTATTACAAGATCCTGTTACTGAAGTACGATAATATGCTTCTTCTTCTCTTTTAATATAATTAGTAAACTTCTGCGAATCTTCTTTAACATACAAATACTCATTAATAATTTTCTCTTTTTCCCAATCAAAGGAATAACTATACTTAACAATCTGACTATGATACATAAACTCTAACTCTAAGGAGAAACAATCATTCATATTATGTTTATTTAAAGGCTTAAAATTATGCTGCCTCATCATCATTGTTTTAGCTTCACTCGTTTCTTTTATAAATCGTAAGCCAAAAACAAGTCCTGTTAAAAAGTTAGACTTACCATAATTATTAACGGATACTAAACTAGTAATTTTATTAAAAATAACATTAACATTTACTAAATTTTTATACCCATTTAATTTAACTCTCAATACATCCATATTTGATTTCCTCCATAAAACATACATATTATATCACCATTTTCACAAAAAATAAACATTTTCTTTATTATTTTTATGCAAAATAGCTAAAATTAATACATATTTTAAAAAATAACAAATAAATAGTCGTTTATTAATATTGTAAGTGATATATTTTAGACAAATTAAAAAAGCTAAATATAAATCTAGCTTATTTAACAAATGGTACTAAAGCCATAAATCTTGCATATTTAATTTGTTTTGCAATATGTCTTTGATGTTTTGCACAAGCACCAGTCATACGTCTTGGCATAATCTTGCCCTTATCATTAATATATTTATTAATAATCATAACATCTTTATAATCTACGCTTTTACCAGCACACATTTGACATATTTTCTTTTTCTTACGATAAAATTCTGCCATTTTAATCCTCCTTTTTTCTAGAATGGTAAATCATCATCACTTAAAGTAATTTCTTCACCAAAATCTTTAAACGGATCTTCAGAAATGTCTGTTGTAGG
>CALVHK010000049.1 GCA_944327405.1 uncultured Bacilli bacterium
GGCAAACCGTTATTTTACTAATTGTAGACCTTGTTAAAACTAATGACATTTTCTTAAGTTGACAGCATTGGGGGGGGGGCAATTTAGAAAAATAAAGGAAATACTCTTCATTGATGACACATAAATACGATGTTTGTATTATAACAAAATAAAAAAATAGGAAATAATAGCAATGAGGAGTAAATATGAAAAAGAAAAAAATAATAATTTTAATTATTGCAATAATTGGTCTTTTATTAATAGCAACAGGAGTAACCTATGCTTTTTTAAATATTAATTTTGAAGGAACCAAGGTAAATAGTTTATATGTTCCAAGCATTAGTTTAACTTATAGTGAAAGTGGTAATGCTTTAACTATTGATACTAGAGTCAATAATGATAATGAAGGTAAAGAATTGCCTTATTTTGAATTCAGTGTCAGCGGCGAGTCTGAAGTAGATTATCCTTTGGATTATTATATTTACCTAACCGAGGAAGAAAGTAGTTTAACTAGAGATCAGATTAAATTTTATTTAACAAAAGTTGAAAATAATTCAGAAACTCAAGCACTAGAACCAACTTTGGGCAGTAATTTAAAGAATTATGGCACAAATGAAAATGATCTTTTCTTATATAAAGCAAGTTTTGATTTCACCGAGGAGAATAATACTTTTAGTGACACTTATCGCTTGCGAGGCTGGATCAGTCATGATGTTAAAATTGAAGTGGATCCAGATATTAATTTTAGTGATGGAACCCAAGATATTACTATTAATAGTTTAAGCTATAAATTTAAAGTCAATGTTTCAACTACAAGTATGGATAGTTATTGTTATGGGTTCGATAAAAGTACAGGAACAATTACCAATTACTATTGTTATCCTGGAAACAGTTATGGCTATGAGAACATTAGTGATCTTGAGATTCCAAGTAACATTGACGGTGTAAGAGTAACAACGATAGGGAGTGCTTTTATTAATAAAAGCTTAACAAGCGTCACAATTCCTGAGACGGTTACCAATATTACTGTTGGTGCATTTAGAAATAATAGGATAAATTCACTTGTTATTCCTTCAAGCGTTACTAGTATTGGCCCATATGCTTTCAACAACAATCAATTGCCTGATGACGAAGCTTTTATTTATGCAAGAGGAAGTGACGGAAGTGAAGATAAAACAAATATCGTAAGTTATGCCGGAGCAAAACGCGAGAATGTTATAATCCCTGAAGGAGTTACTACTATCTCTCATGCTGCTTTCGTTAATTGTAGCTTAACGGAAGTTACTTTACCATCAACCTTACAAACTATTTCTAGTCGTGCTTTTATGAGTAATAATTTAACTCATATTGACATACCAGATTCTGTAACAAGTTTAAGTGGTAATGCTTTTAACGATAACATGTTAGCGGACGAAGATGCTTTCATTTATGCAAGGAAATCTGGTGGTGGCGAAGATAGGACAATTATAATTGGTTATGGTGGTGCCAATAAAGATAATGTTATAGTTCCTGAAGGAGTTTTAAGAATAGCTATTAGTGCCTTTGTATCGTGCCAAATAAATTCTATTACTTTACCGGAAGGTTTAGAAAGAATTGATGATGGAGCATTTGAAGCTAACAATTTAACCGAGTTAAACATCCCAAATACAGTAACCTACATAGGAAATGGAGCAATAAACAATAATTATTTTCCCGAGGAAACAGCCTATCTTTTTGCAAGAAATAGTGACGGCACTATTGATGAGACAACCTTAGTTTCCTATGGCGGGAACCAAGAAGTAGTTAATATACCGAATACAATAAAAACCATTAAAACATATGCAATTAATGATGGTACACGAAGTTCTGTCAAGACAATTGTTGTGCCAGAAAGTGTAGAAATAATTGAAAATGGTGCTTTTAGTAAGTCTCTATACAACAATACCTCCCTTACAACAATAGTTAATCAAACGGGAAAAAGCTTTAATTGGGGTCTAATAATCAATAATGTCAGTGGTTATAACTTTGTTACTGGAACTGTCATTAATAGTCTTGGCAACATAGAAGTAGTTAGTCAATAATATGAATTTTATTTAGAATAGCATAACTATAAAAAGATAAAATTAAAACGTTTAAGATGTGAATGACTTAAACGTTTTTTATATATTGAATATAAATATTTGCCCATATTTTGAGTTTTTGTCTTTTCTTGCGTGACCTCCAAAAATTTAGTACTTTCTTCAGATTATTTTATAATATGCTCTTATCTTATAATTTTATTAATACTATCTATTATTTCCTCTTTAGAGTATCTTTTAGAAGTATTATTCATTTCTGATTCTGCTTCTTGTAATTTATCATAAACAGTGTCATCAAAAGTTTTTGAACGTACTTCAAATGGCAATTTTTGTTCTCTTAAAACTGCTTTAATAAACATATTAATTGCAGTTGAAACATTCATACCAACATTGTCGCAAAATTTTTCAAAATTTTTCTTATCATTTGCATCGACTCGAACATTTAAATTTGTCTCCATAATATTCCTCCATTTCTATAAAAATTATAAACCATAATTATGCCAATACACTGTGTTATAATAAAGACATATATTATTGTTAATGTGTTACATATTTGCTTATTTAACTTTGCTTTCTTTGATTCCTTTATTTAAATATATACCTTTTATTTTTAACAAATATTCCATAAAGCATCATTTATAGAGCGCTATCTATTATAATTTAACAATTTATCAATAAAAACCAGACGAAATATAGTTACAATTTATTTTATAGAATTATGCTAGAATATATGAAACTAATAATTATGGAAGATTTAAATATTAAAGGAATGTATTAGCATTATTCGATAACAAACTCTCTAACTAGCATTCTTTTTGCAAAAATAAAATGAGTCTTAGAGTACAAATGCTAGTGTAAAATAATATGAGAAGTTTAGTTTAAGGCAAACAAAAAAGTAGGATGGTGGCCATCCGAAACTAGTGTATGAATAGGCTATAGGAGTAAATGAAGTAGACAATCCTTGGTGGGACTAAGGATTGTCTACTTTATTTGGATTAAACTCTTTAACATTACCAAATATTTCTATTTTTTTATTTTTTCTATTATAGATTAATGCTCCATCATCAAATATTGCGTATACTTTTTTATGAGTGTCATTAGAAACTTTTTGTAATGAATCTAAATATCTTTTATTATTTATTGTATGTACATCTATATAAAACGGATCATCTAATATTCCAAATCCATCATAAAAGGCAAAATATTTATAAAAATTATTTTTTGCTGTAATAAAATATCTTTTTAATTGTAGTTCGGCTCCAGCGCTTTCTCCAATTATTAATCTATCAAAATGTTTTATATCATAAAATATCTCAGTATCATGAAGTACTTTTCTAAAGAACATTTCTGGATTACCGCCAGGTAATAATAATATGTTAGAATTTTTAATAATATTTTTTAGCTTTTCCTTAGAGTCACTATAACAATTACATATAGTAATGTTACTTTCTTCTATACCAATTTTTTTAAGTTCATTTATATATCTATTATATCTTCTTTCACCTTTTTTAAAAAAATCGTTATCTAATTTATCAGCATCTATTTCAACTGGAAACGCCCAAGGTAATATTGCTACTTTAGGATTGCTAGGCAATATTTCTAACATTTTATTTTTAACCATATCCATTCCTAGTTCTATTCTACTAAATAATATACTATACATAATATTATCTCCTTATCAATTTTTTAGCAGCCATTTGCCCACAGCCAACATCTATTTTATCTCCTAAACTTTCAAATTTAGAATTATGAATATTTCTTTCATCTAATAATCTATGTAACATTAAATATCTATCTTCAGTAGATTTTTCAAATATTCCACCTTCGATTGTATTATAACAACTAATTTTTAATCTATCATCATCTTCTAAAAAATCGAGTAATTCATAAAAATCTTTATCTGAATCATTAAAATTTTTTAATAATACATAGTTAAATTCAGCTTTATGAATACTATATTTTTTATAATAATTCATTGCTTTTCTTAATTCTACAAATGAAGAATGAGATGATATCAATTTTTTTCTTTTTATATCGTTAGGTGCATGTAACGAGATGGTTAATTTAAATTGGTTAACTTTATTAAAATCTTCAGTTAATTTAACTATATCATCTGGATGTGGTAGAGTTGTAGCAAGCGCAAAATATATTCTTTCACAATTTGCTGCTAATTTTTGTATTGTAGCTAAAACATTATCATAATTTAACATTGGCTCTCCAACCCCCATAAAACTACAGCACAAATTATCATATTTGTTTAATAATTTAAATTCTTCGATGATATTTTCAATTTCATCTAATATTTCTTGTTTGTTTAAGTTTCTATGATAATTTTTATTTATCCCATTATAGCACATTTGACATGATATAGGGCACCCAATCTGACATGAAACGCATAAGTGACATGTGTTTCCATCATCAAAAACTCCTGTTTCAATTACAAAATTATCGTCGGTTGCTTGTAAAACTTTAGCTGATAACTTATCTTCACTAAAAACTTTATCTATTATTTTCATAATCTACCTTCCTTATATAGTTTTTTCATTTCTTTAATATTGTTTTGCATGTTACTTTTTTCATTTAATATTTTAAATATCAATTCATCTAATGGGAAGTCACTTTCTAATAATCCCTTGGAAGAAAGTAACATAGCTTTATAAAGGTTCCTTAACTTAGTTTCACTAATATTATTTAAATATGTAGCATTTGTGGAAGACCACTTACAATTCTTGTTTTGCCATCTAAGATTATATAGTAACAATAATTGCTTATATTCTTTTAATGTTCTTAACTCATATTGCCTTTTAGCTTCTTTTAAATCTACATTCAAATATGGGTTAGCAATAAATGTTAGTTTTTTATTGGACGTTTTATTAGCTAAGCAATTCATCAAAAACATCAAAAACAATTGATGATTACTTGCAATATAAATTTGCTTAGGATTATCATACAGTTTAAAATAATTACTCCAAATAAAATCTACATCTATATTAAAAGAGCCAAATAGGGTATCTATAACATATCCAGTATTTCTATTTTTTGAAACTAAAATATCAGAATTACTAAACGTACGAGAAAATGAATTTATTTCTTTCTTTAAATATGGTGGACATATAGAAATTTTGTTTGTTTCATCTTTTAGTTCAAACACTAAAGATTTTTCTATATATGTGGAACATACTCTGTTACAGTAATTGCATATGATTTTGCCATCCTCTAATCTATATATTTTACCATTGTCAATTGATGATGGAATCATGTCCACTCTTCCACATTCACATCTTATTTTTTCTTTTTGCTTTATTTTCAAAAATCCATCATGATACATTTTATCTATTATTTCTAATAATTCAATACCGTGCTCTTTATCCACAAATATTGAATCATATTCTATTTCTGATTCGTTAATAACATTTAAATAATGATTTAATTCAGCATTTTTTTGTTTATAACTATGAATTATATTAAATCCAATATTTCTTTGTGAATCAAATACATCTCCAATAAAATTCATTATAGTCGGTGATAAGAGCATCCCAATATTGATTTCTTTTTGTGGCTTTATTGGTAATGTTGATATTAAAAAATCTTTACTTGTCAAGTTTAAAACCTCCTTAAAATCATTATGCATTCGTCATATAATTTTTTCTTTTTGATATTTAAATCACTTAATATATTTTCTCTGTCAGTTAAAACTTTGTAAATTTCATTTATATTATTTATATTAAATATAATATTTGAATGAGAACTTAAATCTATATCTTTTTTATCAAGTATCAATTGTAAATCTTGTATGATCTTTAAATATTCATTAAATAAATTAAACAAATGTTTATCCAACATAATTGACTCTTTAAAGAAATAATCTATATTAAAACTGCTAACATTTTTATCTATCCTATAAAATATAGCCAATAATTTATAAAAATTAAATAATACGGTGGTTTTATATATATGTTTCAAATAAGCATTTTCTATATGAATTGTATTTTCATCTAAGTAAGTATCATCTCTTCTTATATCATTTAATAAATTGTCTATAAATATATTTATGTTATTACTTTTCCTATATTCGTTTCTATGCTCTCTATATATTTTTTGATATTCTTTATTAAATATAAATTTAAAACAATATGCCCATTCATTAATATTAAATTCATTATCATGTTTATTAAAATATTTTACCACATCATATATATTTCTTGTAGAATTATATGTTTGATACATCAATTGTTCCGCATTTTCTCTACATTTAACTTTTATTTTTCCGTCTACAAAATTAAGTATATATTCATTGTTTTCTATAGCATTGATCTTTTTGTTATCTATTAACGGCAAGTATACTACCATACTATGTAATTTATCTTTACCTCTAAATTTTAACACTTCTTGTAGAATGTAATTTATTTTATCTTCAATATCTATAATGGTTTCAAAATTATTCAAAATAGTTAAATAATTAATATCTATATCACTAAATAAATTATTAGTGTTTCTTGCTAAACTGCCGCTTAATGCTATGCAAAAATCAGTATTATAAGCATCTTTAAATATACAGCCAAGTTCATTAATCATTTCAATTATATAATTTCGATACTTTCTGTTTAACATATTGAATTCTTCTATAGAAATATCATAAATTTTGAACTCATAATATTCTCTTAATCCTAATATCTTATCTCTATAAGAAGATATAAATTTGTCTTTAATCATATTGTATTTTTCTAAATTCATATTTTATAATTTCTCTTTAAAAACTTATATTTTAATAATTGTATATATTTTTAATATATCATGAAAAAGCGCACTTATTTAGCCTATTTTAATAAGGAAACTATAAACATATATTTAAATATATAATAAATTATTAATTTATTTATGCTTTATATTTATATCAATATGATTAGAGATATAATTTTTATATGTGCTTATAAATACTTTTGGTATCTTCTGAACTGCTAAAACTCTACTTATTAAGCCTAGTCATTAACCTTGTAAATAAAATACTATTTTTTTTATTTATTGTCAATATATTTATGAAAAATTTAGTCATAAACAATAAATATATAATTATTGCTGTATTATAATATATTTATTTTTTAATTGCT
>CALVHK010000050.1 GCA_944327405.1 uncultured Bacilli bacterium
TATTTACGACAATGAAGTTATCTTCTGCGGTTATTAAATCTTCATGGAATGAACGATGGGTGGTATCATACTTTGCTAGATAGGCTAAATCCCCGGCAGTACCTAAATCATTAATTGCTACAATATCAAAATCAGTTGTGGTAATGATTCTCCTGAAGGCAAGTCTACCAATTCTCCCAAAACCATTAATTGCTACTCTAATCATTATTAGATCCTCCTATAAATTCTCTTAATATACTACTCTTACTTACATATTCACTTGTTATAGAATAAAAACTTCTTAAAAATTTTAATAATCTTCTTGCTTCTTCATAATACTTTGAATCCGTATCAATCGATAATAATAAGGCTTCCGCATATACCTTTAATACGCCTATTTCATAAGGTAGGGCTGTATTTATAATTGTATCTGCTTGATGAGTAAATGGGAATATGTATTTTTCTTCGCCATTACGGACACTCTGCCATTTTTCGATTACTTCTGATACTGTATACCCCCTTGTTCGATTGTCTCTAATAATCCTTCGAATTAGCCTTAAATCAAGGGTTGATATGTAATTGTGCCGGTCAATATTTAGAGGGATAAAGGGACTTAAATAAATCTTGTATTTGTATCTTTCTGGTATGCCTGGTGTTAAATCATCATTAAGAGAGTGAAGTCCTTCTATTAGTATTATGCTATTTTCGTTTAATTTTATTAAATGATTGTGATACTCTCTTTTTCCTGTTACAAAATTGAATGTTGGAATATTTACTTCTTCGCCTTTTAAAAGACGCATTAAGTCTTCATTAAATTGTCTGGTATCAATCGCATTTAAACATTCAAAATCATAGTTGCCAAATTCATCTTTCGGGTTATCTATGCGGTCAACAAAGTAGTCGTCTGTGGATAAGCAGATGGGATTATATCCTTTACTACGTAAGTAGGCTCCTAGAATGCGAGTGGTTGTTGTTTTGCCACTGCTTGATGGACCGGCGATCATAATAAACTTATGCTCGTTATTGCGAATAATCTTGTCACAAGCTTTTTTTATTTCATCCGTAAAATGAAGTTCACATGATTCAATAAAGTCTTTGATATGGCGAGTACTTACTAAATTGTTTAAGTCACCTACATAAGGGGTGTCTAATTTTTTTAACCATGACTTTCCTTCATAATAAGCATTAATGATATTTTCGTGATGAACGTATTCGGGGAGTCTTCCTTCCGTTAAATTACTTGGATATAATACTACTAGACGGTTGTTACCTAAATACTTGAGTTCAAATTTTCTAATGTATTTGGTACTATAAGGCATAGGGCCATAGTAGTAGTTTAAGTAATCTTTTAATTTATAAATGGTTATGATATCATCACAAGTTTTTACATTTATGGCTTTCTCATAATATGATGCCGCCTCATAAAAGTCGATTGCTTCTTTCTTTAAAATATTATATCTTTTAAATTCATGATCTTCATCTATAATTCTAGCCATTTCTCTTTTAATCTCTGATATTTCTTCATTTGTTAAGACTCTTTCATATTTTATCTCACTTAGCATTCCACCTGGGACACTGTGTAAGTAATGAATGTCACTACCTGGATAGACGGTTTTTAGGGCTACTTCTAAAATAAATTTTACGGCAGCTTTATACATTTTAGCCCCTTCTATAGAAGAGGAATCCACAAATTCAATCACTTCATCTTCATAGGCTCTTGCGGTTAGTGGGAATAATTCATTATTTTTCTTTACTCCTAGGATATCATCTTTGCGAATTGATTGTTTGCTAAGCTCTAAATACGTCGTATTTTCATCTACCTCGATGGTATGTCCTTCAAATGTTATTTTTATTCTTTTCATAAGAATCCCTTCTATTCTATAATATCTTATCATATTTTTATGTTTTTGTCACATTTTTTGCATAAATTTCTTCATTCTATACTATATATTATATAGGTGATTAATTTATGAACGTTGTACCAACAGTTATAGAAAGAAGCAGTAATAAAGAATATGCTTATGATTTGTATTCTAGACTTCTTAAAGATCGTATTATTATTCTTAGCGGGGAAATTAATGATAGTTTAGCTAGTATTGTCGTTAGTGAGCTTTTGTATTTAGATTCGATTAGTCATGAAGATATTTATCTATATATTAATAGTCCGGGTGGAAGTGTCACCAGTGGGTTTGCCATATATGATACCATGAATTATATTAAGAGTGATGTTCGGACAATTGTGGTTGGTATGGCAGCAAGTATGGGTGCATTCTTACTTTCTAGTGGGGCTAAAGGTAAGAGAAGTGCTTTAAAAAATGCCGAAGTTATGATTCATCAAGTTTTGGGTGGAGCTCAGGGACAAGCGACTGACATTAAAATTCAAGCCGAACATATTTTGAAAATAAAAAAGAAGCTAAATCAGATTTTAGCCTCTAATACCGGTCAACCAATTAATAAAGTTACTAGGGATTGCGAAAGAGATAATTATATGAGTAGTGAAGAAGCTCTAGAGTATGGGCTTATTGATGAAATAATTTGACATTGTTTATAATTTATGTTAGTATATCCTAATCATTAAGAGGTGACTTATGGCATATACAAAACAGGAATTATTACAATTGGGTATTAAATTAGAAGAATTGGCAGATACACGTAGAAAAATTGTTGATATAAGAGTTTTTGATTATATTGATGACTTGACTTTAGATGATACAACTTTGCGCCAATTAGATTATACGATTGATTTATACCAAGATTACTTAGAATTTTTATTAAGTTTTAGCAAAAGTAATTTAGAAAAAATTTTAAAAGGTCTTCGTAATACAGAAGTTATTGACAATCATGTGGTAGAACGAGAAAATTATAATTGGTTACTTGTTTATCAAGAAACTCATCATTCGACGGCAATCAATTATTTAATTAGAAAATTATTTGTAGAGCAGGAAGAATTAAGCCCTGCCATATTATCTAAAGCCCACGAAATATTAATGCGGGGTACATCTAACGAGGAAGATATTTTTTTGAAATTTAGAAGAAACAATCAACAATACGTTGGGTATCGCGATAATGATAAGAATGTTATTGAATTTTTGCCTATTTCATACAACGAAATAAAATTAGCTTTAAATTTATTTTGTGATTATTATGATCAGCCAGAAATAAAAAGCAGCATTTCTTATGTAAAACCATTTGTTATTCATGGATTATTGGCTGCTTTACAAATATTTGAGGATGGAAATACTAGAGTTGCGCGATCTATTCAACATATTAAAATGTTCCAAGTTACTAGAGAATTATTTTCAGTTAACTTGAATTTACCAGCACTGTATTTTTCGAAAACTTATATTCCTTATCGAAAAGAATACCGGGATCTAATAAGCAAAATAGCTTTAAATCCTACAAATCAAACGTGGAATGAGTGGATAGTTTTTAATTTAAGAAAAGTACAAGATCAAATTTATTTTAATGAAGATAATTTAAAAAGAACTAGAAAATTGTAGTCTAGTCCTTTTTTTGATGCTTCTTAATTAAATTTTTCACTTTTATAAAATGATGGTTTACACCACTTTTGCCTATCTTGTAATCTGTTTCCATGCTGATAATGTCAGCGAGTTCTTTTAGGGAACTTTCCGGATATTTTTCCCTGTATTCTAAGACAATCTTGGTGGAATCATCTAGCAGTGAATATAAATCTTGTTCTTTTAAATATTTGATGTCCTCTAGTTGCTTTAATCCTGTTGTTAGAGCTTTTTCTTGATTTGCTATTTCACAGTTATTTAGACGATTTACCATGTTTTTGTGATCGCGATAAATTCTGATGTCTTCAAAATAGAAGTAAGAGTTGGTTGCTTTAAACATTTTAATAATGTCGCCGATAACTTCAGCATTTTTGATGTAAACCATGTATTTTGAATTTCTTTTTATATGCTTGGCTGTGATATCTAGATCTTTAAATAATTTCGTAATAAATACGGCTTCTCTGTTCATGTCTGTTACTATTTCTAAGTGATAACCACTTGATGCTGGATCATTAATTGTACCAACTGCCAAGAATACTCCTTCTAGGTAAGCTATTTTTTCTTCGTTGTTGGTTAGAAAGAATTCGTTTGGTAATATTTTCTTTTTTCCTTCCATTATGTTTAAAAATTTTACAATATAATCTACTTTTTCCTTTATTTCTAATATGTATATTTGTTTTATTCGAAATCTTCTTTGATTACGTATTGTAATTTTAGGACGAATGCCAAATATCTCTTTCACACTTGTGTATATTCTTCTTGCTACACTGGCATTTTCTAAAGTAATCGTAATGCTTTCTTTAATATTTCCCGCAAATCTTAAGAATCCGGATAGTTCACAAATTTTTTCCGGCTCATTAATTTCATTTTTCGATATTTCTTCTTTTACTCTGGTCGTATAAGTCATTCTTCATTCTCCATTAAAATTGAAAATACTAGATAAGCGGTTTTCAGCGTGTCATGTCTTAAGTATCCATCTTCTACTGTGTATATTTTGTCTTTTATTACACGAATTTTCATCTTTTTTAGAGTATCCTCGTCTAAAGCGACAGGATCTTTTTGCTCTTCCGTTGCATATTTTAAAACTAATTCATGAGGAATTTCAACATTGTTTGCTAAAACCATATTAATGGTTCCCTCTCCTAGATATTCATTTAATATTTTTATATGATCGCTTACTTTAAAGTCATCCGTTTCGCCTGGTTGGGTAACTAGATTACATATGTATAATTTTGGAGCCTTACTTTTTTTTATCGCTTTTACCACATCATCAACGATTATATTAGGAATAATACTTGTAAGTAGGCTTCCAGAAGAGAAAATAATTAAATCCGCTTCATTGATTGCTTTTAGTACTTCTGGATTCGCCTTAATTTCTCTATCATACATTATTCTTTTTATTTTTTTCTTGCATTTCGTAATGCTTGTTTCACCATAAATCTTTTTGTCATCCGCAGTTATCCCTACTAACTCAGCATTATCCTCGGTTATTGGTAGGACTTGTCCTTCAATGTCTAAGAGTTTTGCTAATACCGGAATTGCACTGGCAAAATCTCCTTTTTGCTCTAATAAAGCTGTTAAAAGTAAGTTCTTTATTGAGTGGTTTCCTAAACTTTTTGATTGTTTAAAACGATAATTCATTAAATTCACAATGTCTTGATCGGTGTTACTCATTGCCATTAATACTTTTGATATGTCGCCAACTGCGGGAATATTAAAGTCCTTTCTTAATCTTAATGTTGATCCGCCATTATCTGACACTGATACTACAGCTGTAATATCTATAGGAAATAATTTTAACCCCTTAAGCATTTGAGATAGTCCACTACCTCCACCAAAAATTATTATTTTCTTCATATTTCATCACTATTATAACTTTACCACAAAATAATAAAAAAAAGAACAATTTATTGTCTTTTTATGTCAATTATTGATAGATTTGTTCTCTTTTTTCTTTTCTTGTCGCCTTTTTGTAATAAAATACAGATCTTTTTTTAGATTATACCATTTCACTTGAATATAATCTTCGGCATATTTTGAAAAGAAATTATTTTTTAAATTCCGGTTTCGGCATTGGATAAACAAAGGCCCTACTTTCACATTAATTGTGGTACCATCTGGATAATCGATTAAATATCTTAATATTTCACTTTTTGTAGCCCATAAAAAGTTATTGGGAGTTCCATGAATTATGGCATCTGCATCGTATATTTGATTTTCTTTGCCTTTAAATATAAAACGAATTATGAGGTTTACTTTTACATATAAATCTGATAATGCATCTTTTATTTCTATAATCTCTTTTTCCCTTATTTTTTTATACGTTTTGGCATCTACTTGTTTGCCATCGATTTTCCCATCAATATACGCATGAAGATACTGTACTACTTTTTTACTTAGTCCTATATTAAGCAAATAGGTTGTTAGGCTATTGATATGTTCTTGGTGAACCGAGTTACTTTCGCCCATTTTTATGCTTATGCCTCTAATTTCACCGTTTATCCTTATCTTAATATCCGCTTTTTCTCTAAATTTACTTTTCCAACACTCTATAAATTCTTCACCGGTTAGATTGTTAAATAAATTATGTAACAGCTCCCTACTATTTTTATCCAAATTATTCACTTGTTTTTTATCAAATAATGCTACAAATTTTATTTCATTAGCAATGCCAATATTATTTTGTTCTGTAAATTCCATTTTTTCACCTCAGGAACGAATTTTATCATATTTTATACTTAAAATTTGTCGAATTATGTAAAATGCATTTAAATAAGTTGTAAAATTTAATTATTGTAACATGTTTTTGTTAAAAAAAACTTGATTTTAAAATAAATTCATTATATAATTTCACTGTAAATGTTACATACATTTGCAAAAAATAGTTTGGTATGGAAAGTGATATCCGAAATGGATATCATTTTTTGTTTAATTTGTTTTTAAACTATATTTTTTATTTCAATATATAAAAAACCGTAAAATAATTACGGTAATTTTGTGCAAAAAAAAAAAATACGCAACTTCCTATTTTCGCTTATCACTATCGTCGGCGTTCTAGTGCTTAACTTCTCTGTTCGGGATGGGAAGAGGTGTGTCCACTAGGCTATCGTTACGTATAAAGGATTTTGTCCTTTAAAAACTTGATAATGCTAACTCATAAATTAATTAAATAATAAGTTAAATCCTCGATCTATTAGTACTGGTCAGCTCAACGTATCACTACGCTTCCACACCCAGCCTATCAACCTTGTAGTCTACAAGGAATCTTACTTCACGAAGAATGGGAAAATTCATCTTGGAGGAGGCTTCCCGCTTAGATGCTTTCAGCGGTTATCCCGTCCATACATAGCTACTCTGCGCTGCAACTGGCGTTACAACAGATACACCAGAGGTATGTCCAATCCGGTCCTCTCGTACTAGGATCAGCTCTCCTCAATTTTCCTACGCCAACGACGGATAGTGACCGAACTGTCTCACGACGTTCTGAACCCAGCTCGCGTGCCACTTTAATGAGCGAACAGCTCAACCCTTGGAAGCG
>CALVHK010000051.1 GCA_944327405.1 uncultured Bacilli bacterium
ATTTTTATCGATTTTTGAGTTTTCATTGACTATCTTTTACAGAAGATAGTTACCCTTACTTGTTACAGCAAGTAGGGTTTTTTTATTTGTTTAATTTTTCTTTTTTATCTTTATTTATTTGCTTTAACAAAGTTATAAAAACCTATACATAACAGAATAATAGTTATTACATATACCCATTGTTCCTTAAACATATAGTTCTCGTAATTTAAAATTAAAGCTCCGATAACTAATATGTAGAATAATGTTATTAATGCAATTATTATGTTTTTAAACTTATTTTCTTTTTTCATGACATCATTCCATTTTTAAATAATTACATAACTTATTAAATTCAGTACTATTGTTGTCAACTGTTTTTGTTTCGCGATGTCCATCTTCATACTCGATCAAAAAGGTTGTTTTATTAGATATCTTGTTTTTTCCGGACATTGCTCCTCCAACTAATCCAGTAGTACCAAGTATTGCATTTCCAATAGCACCTCGAATAATTGTGCTACCTACTTTTTTTCTACTGTCTGAACTATTGCTGACTATCATAACTTGCTTTATAGTTTTAGACTTTTTTAACTGTTCTTGATAAGCAAGACGTTTTTCGTATTTTACTTTTTCCTCATCGCTCATTAGCCCATTTTTATATTTTGATTTCTTTTTATTCTCATTTATTCCAATAATTAAAATTAATACAACAATCGCAAGAAAAATAACTAATACCATTTTTATCACTCCTTTATTTCCTTTTTTGATTTTTTCTTCGTATTTTTAGGATAAACGATCCGTTTATTTATATCTGCTAATTTTGCTTCTATGTCATATTTATCAAAAAGTAATAGCATATAATCTGGTTGCTCTTTGTTCAATTTTTTAAAATCAGCAAAAGTATTAACAAACTCTTTTAGTACTCGCTCTGTCTCTTTTTTCTCTTCAAATGTCATTTATAATCTCGTCCTTTTTTCTCTTGCAATACCAATAATTCGCACTGGCTTACTTTCAACTTGTTCTTTGCTAAATCTCATGGCAGGGTACATATTGTTATATGCTTGTAAAGTTATCCCTTCATCATCTAGGAATACTTTTTTAAATGTAGCATCATCGCCATTTACCATTACAGCGCAATCTTTTCCGTTTGCTATTTGGTAATCATCTGTTTGCTCGAATATTACTATGTCTTTACTTTCATACTTTGGAAACATGCTATCACCCGATATATATAGCCCATAAAACGATTTCCCACCACGAGTCCACGATTTTGGTATTTCTATGTATTCTTTAATATCTTGCTGCGCCTCAATAGGAATACCGGCTTTTATTACACCAAGAACTGGAATTGATACAGTATTACTGTCTAATTCAACTTGTTCTGCATTGTCATATATTATCGATTGCCCAATGAGTTTCTCTAAAGAAACATCAAACAAATTAGCAATTCTTATAACATCAGTCATAATAGGGGATCTCTGACCTAATTCCCATTTTCCAATTGTAGAATAATCTTTATCTAGCTTTTTAGCTAATTCTTCTTGCGTCATCCCAGCTTGTAATCGTAAATGTTTTAGATTTGATGCAAAATTGTTTTCCATAACTTTTGCTCCTTCCTGATAATATTATATCTCTAAAAAGACAGATTGTCAAAAAAAATAAGACAAATTGTCAAAAATATATTGACACAAGACAAATAGTCTTGTATAATGGTATCAGATAGGAGGGAAAATGATAAATGAATGCAAGTAACTCAATTAAAAGTTATCGTGGGAAACTTCTTTTAACACAAGATGAAATTGCCGAAAAAATGGGTGTCTCTAGGCAAATGTATAATAGTTATGAAAACGATCCATTACATTGTTCTTTAGAAAATATATTAAAATTATTATCTTGTTTAAATGTCAACGAGCAGCAAATAGAGGAGTTTTTAAATGCTCTGAAACAAGACTATATGTCTTACAAAAATCAAGAAATAAAAGAAGAATAGGAGAGTATATGAAAGAAAAAATATTTAATTTAATAATTAACATATTATCTGAATTTAATGTATCTTATGAAAGTTGGAAGGAATTAGATTCAATTATTAATAAAAGATATATAGATAATATGGAAAAAACAACCTTAAAAAAAGACTAGCCAATGCTAATCTTATAGCTTGTTAGAAATTTCTCGACTTCTCTATAAGTATCGCAAAACAATTTAGCAAATTGAGAAGGACTTAAATCGTTAAGCTTTTTACTTAAGTAAAGTTTAGTTATTTCTAATACTAATGGATCAAATTTCAAAATAGCACCTCACTTTCTAACTCTTTATTATAAATTAGAAAGTAAGGTAAATCAAATATTAGTAGCTGTAACTACTAGCTAAACTACTCATAAATTACATTAGAAATGAGGTAAAAATATGAACTCAAAAATCGATTTAAAAGTAATTGTAACTAATCCTCCAAGCGAGGATGAAGCTAAAGAAAAAATAAAAAAATTACAAGAAAAACTAAAAATTATATTATCAAATTAGGAGGAACTTATGAAGAAAAAATTAAAACTAAAAGGGTGGGTTTTGGATTTAATTTATGGTTCTATGTTTGGAATAATGATGTATCTAATTATCATATTTGGGTTAGCAATATGATAAAAAATGGCATAAAAAAAGAAAAATTAAGCGCACAAAAAATTAATTTTTCTATCAAAAATTATAACAAAATTAATCAAAAATGTCAAATTAGGTGGTGTGATTCATGAATAACATTAAATCATTTACGTTTTTAAAAAGTTATGCTGAGGCAATGGAAGAGCTAACAGAAAAAGAACAAAAAGAGTTTTTGCTAGCAATTGTCAAATATGTTTTTTATGATAAAACACCCAGTTTTAAAGGAAAAATGAAGTTAGCGTGGGTTTTAGTGGAACCGATCTTAACAAAATCCAAAAACAAATCAAATTCAAACCAAAATTAAATCAAATTCAAACCAAATGAAAATCAAATTGAAATCAAATCAAAACCATTTTCCTCTAGGAAAAGGAATAGGAATAGGAGAAGGATATGGATAAGGAGAAGGAGTGTGTGTTAAATAAATATATATTCGATAGTTATTATAAGATGCTTTTATTAAATTATAGCAAAAAACACACACAATCTTTATACAAAATGTACTATGAATTTTTTAAAAATGAAACAGAAGAGGATTTTAAAAATGCAGTTATGGAAGCAATTAGAAACGAAAAATACTTTCCAAATATAGCTGAGCTGTCAAAATACTTACCAACTAAAACAGAAAAAAAGCTTAAGGAATGGGAAGATGTTAGATCAGAAAAAGTAACTGAAGAAGAAGAAAAAAAGCTAAAGGAGATGTTAAAAATATGAATTTATTTAAGAAAAAAAGAAATATAACACTAGAAGACATTTACACGATACAACAAAGCATACTTGAAAAGATAGATGCTAAGCAAAGTGAACGCGAAAAACGCTTAGAGGGTTTGTTCTTTAATGCGAAAGCACAAAGAATATTCGAATACGAAGAAACAATAAAACTTAAAAATCAACAATTAGAAAGTAAAGACAAAGTGATAGAGCAACAAGCCAGAAAAATAGAAAAGCTATCTAAAAAGAAAGTGAAAAAGAATGAATAATGAATTTATAGAAGATCCATTGGCTTATATCGAAGCTATACAGGAAATAAAATATTCTTGCCGAAAATGTGGTAGAAAGGCAGTTATTCCGGCTGGTGTTAAAAGGCAAATATGCCATTGGTGCGGACATTGGGTCTATGCAGATAAAAAAGTGGAATTTAGAGAAAAATTTAAAGAGATAAAGAGAAGGAGTGAAAAATAATTATGGAAGAGAAAGAAAAGATAAATAACTTTGAGTTGCTAAGCAAAATAAATGTAAACGACCATGTAGAAGATAAAAACGGCTTAACATACTTATCTTGGGTATGGGCTTGGGGAGAATTTAAGAAGCAATGCCCTAAAGCTGATTATGAAATTATAAAACAAGAAAATGGGTTACCATACGTTTTTGACTCAAATACTGGTTATATGGTATTTACAAAAGCAACAGATGGAATCGAATGGAAAGAAATGTGGTTACCTGTTATGGACGGAAACAACAAAGCAATGCTAAATAGACCGTATCGGTACAAAGTAAAAGAATACCATGATGGAAAATTTACTGGTAAGTATATTGAAAAAGAAGTATTACCAGCAACGATGTTTGATATAAATAAAACTATTATGAGATGCTTAGTAAAAAATCTTGCAATGTTTGGTTTGGGTATTTACATATATGCTGGAGAAGATTTACCTGATGGATATGAAATAAGTGTTGAGGAAGCAGAAAAAGTGGTATTAACATTTGGGAAATACAAAGGCATGACGCTCAAGGAAGTTAAAGACAAAGACGAAAAATACTTATACTGGATTATGGATAATGAAAGTGCAAAAGAAAGCCTTAAAAATGCTTGTAGTAAATTAGTAAAGCCTATCACCCAAGAAGATGTGGATTTACTGGCCGAATTTGAAAATCTGATATTACAAACTGATACAGATAGAGAAAAATTATATGCTAATTATCACGTAAAATCAAATGCAGATATGACAGCAGAGCAATTAAAAGATGCGATTAGTATTCTAAAGAAGAAATTAGCTAAAACTGGAGTTTAAATGAAAGAATTAAAGAATGAATTGGAGTTTATTAATAATTGCATTGAAGACCTAAAAAAAATTAAAAATTGGACTAAAGGCGAAAAAGAAATGTTTTACGAATTAATCAAAAAGAAAAGAAAGTTAGAGGCGAAGTTACATGGATTTACTAAACGAATTACAACAGAAACTAAAAGAACTTGATATATCGGTTAAACAACTAAGAGTAAGTGGAACTGCATATGCTAAGGCAGAACGAGATTACAAGATAAAACTTCGTGAAGAATGCTTAAAACTCCGAGACGAAGGAATGGCAATAGGAATGATAGATAAAACAGCATATGGTATTCCGTCTATCGCCAATCTTCGATTTCAAAGAGACTGTGCTGAGGCAGTTTATAAAGCTAATCAAGAAAGTATAAATTCAATAAAACTACAAATAAGAATTTTAGAAAGCCAAATTGATAGAGAATGGGGATTGATTAAAAATTAAAAAGGAGATGGAAAAGAATGGTATGGGTAGACATTAATGAGGATCTTTTAAAGAAGGTGCAAGAGGCCACTATTACTGACTATGAAGCAGTAGATGGCAAAGTAACAGTAGATAGTTTAAAGGGAATGGTTGAAGATTTGCTTATTGAATTAGAAGATACAAATGATAAGTATAAAGAGTTAGAAGCTGATCTAAACGAAAATTACAGACCAATTCGAAATCCAAATTTGGAGTATCCGTATGACTAAAACCGCTAAAGATAGGGTTTTGGATCATTTAGAAGAACATGGAACAATTACAAGTTGGGAAGCAATACAAAATTATGGAATCACACGACTAAGCGAATATATAAGACAACTAAGAAGTGATGGTTGCGTAATAACCAGTAATTGGACTGAAAATATAAACCGATATGGCGATAAAGTAAGATATGTAATTTATGAATTGAAGGAGAGAAAATAAGATGAAGAACAAAGTGAATAAAATGGTGATTCAAAAAAATAACGGAATCACAGAATGTTACGTTCTAAATAAAGATTACATGGAATTAGAGGAGAAGTACAAAACTTTATTAGCTTCTATTGAAGCTCAAAAACTGAAAAAAGAATTAAAACTATATGACATAGTAAATTACTGCAATCACGAATGGTATGTTATCAAAATTGAAGAAGATGGAGTAACATTAATGTCAAAGATTACGGTTGCAAATTGTACTTATAGTGAAATCAACAGCAATGATTGGAAAGATAGCACGGTTGTAATTAAATGCCTAGAGTTTATTAAGAAAATGGAACCCGATGATTTAATTTCAATGAAGACTAACTATGACGAAAATAAATACAGCTACAACTTAGTAAGAATACCAACGCTTAGAGAAACAGAGCAAATGCCTAGGGATGTTAGAAGTTGTGGAGAAGCTTATTGGACTATGACGTCTAGTTATGGAGTAAGCGAAGATTGTGATTATGCTTTCGTGTTCCGTGTGTATTCGTCTGGCAACCTCAACTACGACGGCGTGGATAGCAGGAATGGTGTGCGCCCAGTAATAAAAGTAAGGAGGGAATCTTTAAATGAATAAGATAATTTTATCAGGTAATATATGTAGAGACATAGAGTTAAAATATACAGCAAATAATATAGCAGTACTTATGAATACAATAGCGGTACGAAATGATTACAAAAATAAGGAAGGCAAATATGATAGTCAATTTATAAATTTTGTAGCATATCGCAACAATGCAGAGTATTTAAGTAAACATGCCAGCAAGGGTAGTAAGATTCTGATTGAAGGTAAATGGAACAATCGAAATTACAAAAAACAAGATGGATCTACAGTGTATGTAAATGAAGTAATTATAGAGAAAATCGAGCTGTTATCTGCAGTAAAAAGCACTGAGAATGTTGAAAAAAGCACTGAGAAAAACACTGAGGATCCGCAGAGAAGCACAGAAGATCCACTTAAAGAGTTTGGCGAAGAGATAGTAATAAACGATAGCGATTTACCGTTTTAGAATAATTAAAAGCTACTTCTATCTATTGATAGACCTCCTTTACTAGTATAAGTCGAGTTTGTAGTAGCGAGTTTGGGCTTTAAAATTTAAGGAGAAATTAATGAAAGTAGATATATATAGTACTGATAAAAAATATAACATCATTTATGCAGATCCACCATGGCGATTTCAAGTGTGGTCGAGGGATACTGGACTCGAGAGAAGCGCAGATAAACACTATCATACTATGCAAAAAGAAGATATTCAAAACATGCGAAATGTTATAGATAGAATAGCAGCTAAAGATAGTGTGCT
>CALVHK010000052.1 GCA_944327405.1 uncultured Bacilli bacterium
GCTGTTACTTGCCACTACCCTTTTGGATATTACATTTTCTTTTGATTATATCACTTTCGTTGTAGTATTTTTTGGTTCGATCTAAGTTTAGGCCATATTCATTTAATAAGCCATGTTTTTTAAACTCTAATGTATCATCACTGTCTGTATATCCTTGATAATATTTATCTATTTCTTTCAAAGTACTTCACCCATTTTTATTATGGGTTAGTTTTTATTTTTTATACTGTCTCTAGTGTTACTTCTAGCGTTTTTGTTAAATCGATGATTTCTCCTACTGGTAAGTTAAAACTACTTACTACTCCATAGCCAGTAAACGTAAATTTTAGACCAATTAAATTACAGAAATTCATTACTTCACTACTACTCCAACCTGTTATATCTGGCATGGTAAATTCCGTACTGTTTGTTAGAAGAAATACTTTACTTCCTGATAAGACTTTTGTTCCTTTTAGAGGATATTGATTAATTATGACATCCCCCGTACCAAGTTTAATTACTTTTAAGTTTAATTTTTCTAATTCTTCAGTTGTTGCCTCAACACTACTACTCATGTAGTTACTTAACTCAATAATTTTGGTTAGATCTAAATCTGATTCCGTATTCGTAATATTGGCATAATTTGCAATACTTTCCACGGCACTTGTTACAGCATTTGCAACCGCACTAGATCCTCCATCAATTTGTTTTACAGATATATATATGATATATTCAGGATCTTCATAAGGGAATATACCGGCAAAAGAACGAATGTAATTGGTGCTTCCAGTTAAATATCCACCATTGGGATTCGCTATTTGGGCTGTACCAGTTTTTCCCGCTAGAGTTACATTATTTGGTTGCCAAATCGTTGATAAACCGTTATATACCACATCATACATTAATTCATACATTTTATCTACCGATTCACTTGATACTTTACTGCCTAGTTCTGTTCTTCCCCCTTCATAGGTTACTTCACCATTTTCATCTACTATTTTATCGACAATGTATGGTTTTAACATAACACCATCATTGGTTAATAGGCTTAAAGCTTGCAATGTTTGAATTGGTGTGGTGGTAATTCCTTGACCGAATGAGGCTGTTGCTAGTTCTGATTCATAAGTAATTCGTAAAACACCATTTTCTTCTCCTGGTAGTTCTATACCTGTCTTAGACCCAAAACCTAAAGATTCATAAAAACTTCTTAGTTTTTCTGTTCCTAGTTTTAGGGCTAGATTGGTTGCTCCAACATTCGATGAATAAGCAAAACCAGTATCAAAATCAATCGTTCCCCATCCAGCATTGTTAAAGTCATAAATGGTTGCTCCTGCTACTTCAATGGAACCAGACATAAATTCCTCTTCACCATCATATACACCATTCTCCATCGCTGCTAACCAAGAAAATATTTTCATGGTAGAACCTGGTTCATATGTGTATCCAACTAAGGGATTTACATAATTGGTTAGCCCTTCTAATGTATTCGGATTAAAATCAGGACTTGATGCACTTCCTACAATGGCACCAGTTTTCGCATCCATGACTGTAAATGTAGCCCAACTAAAGTTATAGTTCTCTTCTAATGTATTTAGGGTATCTTCTAGTATTAGTTGAATTTGGGAATCAATGGTTAGATAAATATCACTGCCACTAACGGGATCAATTGTGTAATAGGCATCGCCCATTTGATAACCGTAAGCATCTTTTGAGTACATCGTCTCGCCATCTGTACCTTTTAATTCATCATTATAATAGGATTCTATTCCCATTTCCCCAACGATTTCACCATCATCATTTGTTCTAGCATAGCCTATAATGTAAGAAGCTGCTGATCCTTGCTTATAATATCTTTTACTACCACTGATAAAACCAATGCCATCTAAATCTAAAGCTTCTATTTCCGCTTTTTTGTTTTCGGTTAAATCCCGGCCATATATACCAAATTCTACTTGATAGGCATCTTCCACATTTAAACGAGATAAGGCATATTCGTAAGACATTCCTAAGACTTCTGATAAGGCACGGGCAGTTTTTTCTTTATCTACTACATGCTGCGGATTATCTGGATTAGTTGTTCTTGATTCACTTAAATAAGCAATTAAAGTATAAGAGTTTACGTTTTTAGCTAAGACCTCGCCATAAACATCATAAATGTTACCACGAGAAGCATATAATGTCTCTTTAGCAGTATTTCTATTGCTTACAAACTCTGTTAAGTTTGTTCCATCTACGGTAGGACTTAGAGCTACATAAGATAATTTTATGATGGCACAAAAAAATGCGAAAAAAAAGAGCACAATAAAAATTCTATTTACTCTTACTCTTGATCTCTTTTTTTTCATATTTCACTTCCTATTCATTTATCGTTTTGATATTACTATTATTATACGACAAACCACTCGCACTAGCAATACTTTGAATGTTTTCTATAGAAGCAAGTTCATCAATTTGCATGCTTAAAGCTTCATTGGTATCATTTTGAGAATCGATTTTGCTTTCAATCCGTTCAAGTTCGATATTAGTTTGGGAAAGCAAGGCTTTCGTGTATACCCATGAAGTAGGCATAACAATAAAGCCAAAGAAAATGACTAAGAAAAACATCATTTTTTCTCCTTTTAATAACTTAATCCTTTTTACTCTTTTTGTTCTCATATTATATCCTTTCTATGATTCTTAATTTAGCACTTTTGCTTCTACTATTTATTTTTAACTCCTCTATACTTGGAGTAATTGGCTTTTTGTTGATTAATTTAATTAAAGGCTTGTATTCTTCGGGAATTTCTGGAAGTCCACGTACCATTTCTGGTGCTTCACTATACTTCCTAAATATTTGTTTTACTAACCGATCTTCCAGAGAATGGAAAGTAATGACACAAATACGACCACCTTTTTTTAGTTTTTTTATCGCATCAGGTAGAGCAACTTCGATTGCTTCTAGCTCCCTATTTACTTCAATCCTTAAAGCTTGGAAGATTACACGTTCAGGGTGATGCTTATAAAAATAATTTGCACCAACGGCCCCTTTGATAATTTCTACTAATTCTAAAGTACCCTCTATTTCCTTCTTATTTCGATACTCCACGATTTTTCTAGCAATTTCTTTACTTCTTGGCTCTTCTGCATACTTATAAAAAAGCCCGGTTAATTCTTCTTCTGTATAAGTATTAATCAGATTTTTTGCAGAAAATTTCTCATCTTGATCCATTCGCATATCTAATGCAGCATCTTGCATGAAACTAAATCCCCGACTTGCCTCATCAATTTCAGGACTAGATAAGCCTAAGTCGAATAAAAAGCCATCCACAAGTCCTACTCCTTCAAGATCTAACTTTTCTTTTAAATTGATGAAGTTGGAATGGATAATTTTAAAATTAGAAGAAATCTCACTTAATTCATGATGCGAATAGCTTATAGCCTCGCTATCCGCATCAAAGGCGTAAAGGTGCCCTCTTTTTATTCTTTTTAAAATAACTTTACTATGACCGGCATATCCTAGTGTGGCATCTACATATACTCCGTCATCTTTGATATTGAGCCCCTCGATTACCTCAGGTAACATTACACTAAAATGTTTCATATTACTCTCCATTAAATAAGTTTTCAGCTACACTTTCTAAAGTGTCCTTATACTCATCATTGAATTTATCCCAATTTTCTTTCGACCAAATTTCAATGCGGTCATTTGCGCCGATTATGACAATCTCTTTTTCTAAACCGGCGTAAATGGCCTGTTGGGAAGTAATATTTATGCGACCTTGGCGATCAAGATTGCAACTAGCAGCGGCAGAAAAGAAAGATCTTACAAAGATGCGGGCATCTTTTTTGGTAAATGGTAAACTCTCTAGTTTGTCAACGATTTTTTGCCATTCGTTTTGTGTGTAGATGTATAAACACTTTTCTAGGCCACGGGTGACAATAAAAGTCTCACCCAAATTATCACGATAATTTGAGGGAATTACCAATCTTTGTTTATCATCCAGATTATGATGATACTCGCCCATGAACATAATGGATCCCCCACTTTCTACCACAATGTACCACTGCTTACCATAATCTTACCAAAACTAAATCTATTTGTAAAGATTTAAGTGTTCGCTTGTTTCACTTTTTTTTAATATTTACATAAATTTTACAACATTAAAAAAGACACATTATTTTTGTGCCTTTTGCTATGCTTTCCGTTTCATCTCATCGTGTAATTCTTTGATCTTTTCTATCTGACTCTCATTTTTTCTTTTATTTTCTAAAGCTTCTTCTGGATTATTCTTTATATATTCATCCATTCTTATAAAGGCTTCAATCATATCATTGGGTGTTGTTTTAGCAAAATAGTCGAAAGTATCTTCTGTCGGAGTTAAAAATAAAGGTAACTCACTTTCTTTTAATTTAGCTAAATTTATTACATCATCTATTATAATTGATCCTTTTTTTACGAGAATAGCAGCACTTGTAAAATAGTTTTTATCTTGAAACAAAGCCGATGATAATAGAACGTTTTTTTCTTCTTCAGTTAAAGTTCTGCGGCTAAATTTTAAAATATCTTTTAAAATATTTAATTTATACTCTACTTCATTCATAATTTCTCACCTTTCTTTATATATTACTATAGTGAACCTTTTTTGTCAAAAGAAAAAAAGAGGTGAAGCCTCTTTAATAATATAAAAATCCGCCAAAGATAATTGCTAATAAAATAAATAAAACAATTATTAAGAATGCGCTACTTTGAAGTCCGCATCCTCCATTATTTGAAGGACACTTGTCTTTACAACATCCCATGGGACACCTCCTTAAGCTCACAAAAGACTAAATGAATGCTCCTACTATGATGACTAATAGGATAAATAATACTAAAATCATGGCAGCACTGAGATTGGTGCCACATCCGCAGTTATTCATAAATCATTCCTCCTTTATTTGTCTTTTCAATAATATATTATGGTTAATAAGCAAATTGGTGCGGGATAAACACCTAGTTGTTTTTGGTTTTTTATCGAGGGAATAAGAAGTTTTCGTGAAAATTAACTAGTTTCCCTTTCTTTTTCTTGTATTTTTTCAGGATAGTTGCTATAATTTATTTATTAGGAGGGAAAATATAAATGAAGAAAAAAGTATTTGTGTTAGGAGTTGTAGCATTACTTTTATGTGGATGTGGAAAGATTCCTACATTATCGAATGGAGATGAAGCAGTTGTAACATTTAAGGATGGAGCAATGATTAGTGCGAATGATTTTTATGAGGAGATTAAAAACAATTATGGATTAACTACTTTGGTTAACATGATTGATAAGTATGTCTTTGATACAGAATTTGCGGATGAAATTGATAATGCCAATAATTATGCCGATGCTATTATCGATCAATATATGACTACTTATGAAACGGAAGAAGCTTTCTTATCAGCATTACAATATTCTGGTTATCAAACGATTGATGCTTTTAGAAATGTTAATTATGTTAGCTATATGCAAAATGCAGCAGTTGAGACTTACGTTCAAGATAATGTTACTGATGAAGAGTTGCAAGAATACTATGAAAATGATGTTTATCCAGATATGACAATTTCTCACATCTTAATTACACCAGATGTAACTGATGATATGACAGATGAAGAACAAGAAGAAGCAGAAACAGCAGCTCAGGAGACCATTCAAACAATTATTGATGCTTTAAATGAAGCAAGAGATAATGGCGATGATATTGAGGAGACTTTTGCAAATCTTGCTGCCGAATATTCTGAAGATGACGATACTAAAGATGACGGTGGAAATTTAGGAGAAATCAATATCGGTTCTTTAAGCAGTAGTTATGATGAATTAGTAAGGGCTGCTAGTAGCCTTCAAGATGGTGAATATTCTACTGAAGTTATTACTACTGAACTAGGTTATCATGTTATTTTGAAAACCGATACTGGTGAGAAAGCTAGTTATGATGATTCTGTTGATTCCATGAGAGAAGCAATTGCTGATGAAAAACTAAGTGCAGATTCTTCTTTAATCGTAGAGGCTATTCGTTATTACCGTGATTTATATGAACTTGATATTATCGATAGTGAAATGGATAGTCAATATGGTATTTACATGAATAACTTAATTAATTCTTATTCAAACACAAATTCATAAAATAAAAGAGCTTCCTAGGAAACTCTTTTTAAATACTCATCGATATCAACATTTGTATATCCTTTGGTATATAAATGTTGTTTTATTTTGGTTTTTGTTGTATATAAATCATATTTATTAATATATTTGTGATATAGTTTATTAATTAATTTTTCTAGTTCTTGTTCGTTATCTTTGATTTCAACTTGACTTAAATACTCACCTATATCTTCCTTATCAAAACCTTTATTTATTAAATCCATCATCGTTTTTCGGATAAATTCATTTGCACTTTTTTTATTTGCTTTTAACTTTTTATTGATATATTTTTCAATCTTTTCTAGATAGATGCTTTTATCTATTTTTTTTAAGGCTGTTTCTATCTCTTTTAGGGGTAGGCCTAGTTTTTCCAAGTCTTGTCTTATTTTTCTTTCCCCTTCCATTTTTAAATTTAGACAGTCATGAATGTATGATTCAATATATATTAAGTTATTCAAGTATCCTTCCTTTGTTAGTCTATTTATGGCATAGTCTATTTCTTTATTTGAATACTCTTTTTTTCTTAAAAGCGTTTGTAATTCTTTTTCGGTTCGAAGTTTGGTGTTAATGAGCTTTAGACTATCGTAGTATGCTTTTAATAAATTATTTTCTTTTAAGATAGCATTCCATTCTTTGGAAGTTATTTCTTTTTTTAATAGTAATTCATGACTTACAATTATATCATCATATAACATGTATTCTTTGTCATCAGTTGTAATTTTATATTCATTTC
>CALVHK010000053.1 GCA_944327405.1 uncultured Bacilli bacterium
GTAATGCCACCTTCCACAACAATTTCATATACTAGGTAAGCATCCTGCAAGCCTGTATGGTATGGTCTTGCAGCTCCTAAGTTGTTAATCATGACAGCATATGGTCTTGAAGTACTATTTAAATCTACTACTTGAACGGTTGGCTCTTCGGGATTGGTGGTATCACCACTATTATTTCCATTATCCGTTTTATCACTTTCATTGTCTTTGGTTAAAAATAAGATTCCTGCGGTTGCTCCTCCGATTAAGAGAACTAAAGCAACAATTATAATAATTAGATTTTTCTTTTTTAATTTCTTCTTCATACTGCACCTCTATTTTGTAATTTAAGTATAGCACAAAAAATGATGTTTGGATAGATTAAATTATCTTGTCATATAAACAACTGCTTCTGCTCCTTCACTGGCAGCATTTACGATTTGATAAATTTCTTTTTTTACAACATCGCCACTAGCATAGACTCCTTTGATGTTTGTTTCATGATGGTCGTCTACTAAAATATAGCCACTATCCATTGCAATGTCGGTACTTGCTAAAAAGTCAGTATTCGGAATATATCCAACGTATAAAAATATTCCTTTTACTTCTAGTTCTTTTCCATCTTTTAAAATTACACCTTTTATCTTGTCTTCTTCTATTTTTAAGCTTGTTACTTCATTGTTTAAAATCAGTTCAATATTATCTTTTTGTTCTACTTCTCTAATTAGTGTATCTTCTCCTCTAAATTCATCTCGTCTGTGGATAAGATAAACTTTATTCACAATTCTTGATAAATACAAAGCTTCACTTAGAGCGCTAGAGCCACCCCCGATGACGGCTACATCACTATTTTTGTATAATGCTCCATCACATAAAGCACAAGTACTCAACCCTCTTCCTAAAAACTTTTCTTCGTCTTTTAAGCCAAGCATTTTCGGACGACGTCCACTTGCTATCAGTAAATATTTTGTTTCATAAACATTACTGGTTGTTTTTACCGTTTTCATACTATCCGTGATCACATCGGTTACTTTTTCTAGCTTGTATTCAATACCCATCTTATTGACTTCCTCAAATAAATTGTACGCTAGATCTGGACCACTGATACTTGCAAATCCCGGATAGTTTTCAATTTCACTAATGGAATTAATCGTTCCACCGGGAGCACTTCCTTCTAATAATAAAACTTTCATGCCAGCTCGGTGAGCATAAATACCGGCACTAATTCCGGAAATACCCATGCCTATAATAATTAAATCATACATTTTTCTTTGCTCCTTTCTTCACTACTCTTTTTTCGTTAATATCATTATATAAGTTTTCATATTTTCCTTTACGACTTAAATAGATTAGGTAAATTAAACCTGCTACAAAGAGTACTATTGATATAATTTGTGCTATTTTAAAGCCACCGATCATTAATGAATCCGTACGCCATGCTTCAATAAAGAAACGTCCTAAGCTATACCACATCAAATAAATACTGGTTGTAGCTCCTACTTTAATATATTTATATTTTCTGATTAATATTAATACAACAAACCCAAGTAAGCACCATAAAGATTCAAAATAAAATGTTGGTAAATAATAAATACCACCGATATTCATTCCTTCAATAATGAACTCGGGTACAAGTAAGTTTTTTAGCTCTGTATAAGTAGTAGCAATGCCATGAGCTTCCCCATTAAAGAAGTTTCCCCATCTACCTATGGCTTGAGCTAAAATGATGCTTGGTGCGGCCATGTCTAGTAATTTTAAGAAATTTAAATGATATTTACGAGCAAAAAATATTACCGTTAGAACACCTGCGATAAGTCCACCATGAATGGCTAAGCCACCATTCCATATGGAAAATATTTCAAGAAGATTATTTTTGTAATAAGAAAAATTAAAGATGACATAATAAAGTCTTGCTCCAATAATTCCCATGATGATAGCCCAAAAAGCTATATTAAAGATTAAGTCTTTGGGATATTTAAACTTTTTTGCTTCTTTTTCTACTAAAATAAGTCCAATAATAATACCAATTAAAATAAGTATGCTATACCAATGAACATCTATTCCAAATAAACTAAACATAACTGGATCCATAAAATTCCTCTTTTCTAGATTTATTATACACTATTTTTCTATTTACTAAAAGAAAAAAGTTAAGAAATAAATCTTAACTTGTGGCAATGACGAATGGTTGAGTTGAAGTACCATTTCCTGATGATATGGTGACATCTGCTTTTAAGTTGATTACAGGTCGGATAGCCCAAGTGTTGTGTACGTAACTATAGCCGTTATTTCCTGATGTATATACAAAAAATACATCAGCAATATCATAAGAAGTATCAAAGTTATATGGAGTCATAGTCCAATAGTATTGATTTGTGTATAAGTAATAACTGTTGTTATCGCTTCCTACAACTCCTCCTGCAAATGCTATTTCATCGGCCGTAATAAGTCCTACTGGATATGTTAGTTTTTTATTTCCTTTATTACTTTCGCTTGTTGTGAATAAATCAATATCATTCTGGCATTTGTAGCTTGGATTTTTGTTATTTACTAATCTATCATAGGCTTGATATTCTGTTAGTTCTCTTCCTGTGCCGCTTCCTCTATATATTGTACGATCATTGCAGAAACCTGCATTTTTGCCAATGTAACTATCATACTCTTTTTCTTGGATATTTGTTTTATACCATTCGTCTAGGTTTTCTTTTATAGTGCTTGATGTATCAGTTCCTTGAGCTTGATTTTGTGTATACATATATCCCACATATTCGCTTGTTCTGTAGGAACTGTTATATGCACTTGTTCCAATTTGTGTCCCTGTTCCTGTTGTATTTGCACTTGTTCCTTGATAGATTAATCGTATGCTACCATCTCCATTAATTCTTATGATCCTCCAGTAGAATCCTGCAAAGTATACCCAGTTATCCGTTGGGTTTCCGGCAAAATAGTATACTTCTCCATCATTATCATATTGACTACTATTAGCAGATTTATATATTACTCCTGTTGTAGTATCTGTTACTGTTGAATTAAAATTGGTTCTTGTTCTTACAGTTTGATAATATGATAGTAATGTGTCTTTAACTAATTTTTGTTCATCAAAATATAAATAGCACCTTGTTCCTTTAGCTGTCATTCCTAAAAAATTAATTTGACCACTATTGTATTCTATTTGAATATTATTATCTCTGACATTATTTACTTCACAATAACTTTCTTCTGTATTTAATGCATATCCACTGGTAGGTACTGTATCAACACTTTCATATTCCCCACTGCTATTTTCTTGATACATTGCTACCATCTTAAAATCATATGGTGTATAATTTACAGTTGCATTATATAGTGGCACACTTTGGGCTGTTTTATATTTTGCTCTGGTAAAATTGATTACGATCGCACTTATAACTGTTACTACTATTATTCCTACAATAATATTTCTCTTCAAATGACTTCTTTTTAATACCTCGAATTTCATAACTAACTCTCTTTCTCATGAAGTTCTACTTCATTTAATAATTTTGAAATATAAGCTATGATATGTATACTTTCCTAGCTTATACATAAATTATAAATAGAACGAGATTAAAAGTCAAGAAAAATATAGCTATTTTATTGGTATTTAAAATTTCAATATTTATTATGAGAAAATATTTTTGGTGATAAAAGTGTATAGTCGTTTAAAAGAATTAAGAGAGCAAAAAGAAGTTACACAAGCTGCATTGAGTAAGTTATTAGAAATACATGAATTTGTTTACGGACAATATGAAAGAGAATATGTTATCATTCCTCTTAAACATTTAAATACACTTGCTAATTTTTATCATGTTTCTATTGATTACCTTTTTGAATTTACAGATAAAACGAATTATAATAAAATGAATAAAAATATTGATCCGATTAAAAGTGGTGAAAGATTAAAGGAATTTCGTAAAGAAAATAAAATTACGCAGTCTAAATTAGCTGATTTACTCAATACCGTGCAACCTGTGATTGCTAATTATGAAAAAGGTAAACATTTAATTGCTACTCCTTTTTTGTATACCATATGTTCTAAATATCATATTAGTGCTGATTATCTTTTGGGTAAAAGTGATAAGTCAAAGTATTTGAAGTGACTTTGGCTTTTTCTATGTCGAATTTCGTGTCGGAATTTGTCGAACGCTTTTTCTTGCTTTTTAAAACATTATCCTTCATAATATTAACTCGAGCATTAGGGCTGGTGTCTACCAGGCATATTCATGACTATTGTTCTTACTTCCTTTACTCCGGTGGGGTTTTGGTTTTAAGCAATAGAAAGGGATTGTGTGGTTAGTATGAGAAAGCTTTTTCAAATACTTATATCTTGGTTTAGACCAAAAAAGACATCAACCATCATCATTGTATGTAGCAACATGACGGTTAATGTCGATTCGAAAGAGTAGGCATTACGTTCCTAATGCTCTACATCTTAAGTATAACCTATTTTTAAAATAAATACAATCACTAATGACTATTTTTTATGGTGAATTTTTTATTTATTACGTCTAGGATTAAGCTTACTATGGCTATCAACATAAGACAGGAGAATATCCATAATGGCATCCAATCTAGACCAAATAAATAAACTGAATAACCAGCTAGACTAGATAAATTGATGATGATCGGAATATATATTTTTCTTTTATAAACAAAATACCAAATAATGGATAAGACATCTGCCATAAACATGTATCTTTCATGCATAAATGGTAGAAAATAAACTGCTATTAAAACGCTTAGTAAAGCAACACTTAAGATTTCTTGTTTTTCTATTTTTTTCTTTCTTTTCATAAAGTATATTAATAAGCCTAGAAATAGTAATCCTGTGATGATAATAAAAATATAACCTATCACTTTTATATTAGGTAATAACTGGAATATATTGGCTAGATTTCTTGTTAGATAAACAGAATAATCTGTTGTTTGTTCTAAATAGGTCGTAAAACAATTCATGATTGGCATACCCATTAATATTACCGGTAAGCACATCAATATGTTTCCTAGAGGAATTAACAGAAAGTTGAAAATAGAAAACTTTTTGTTTACAAAATAAAGTATTACAAATAATGGTAAAATAAAGATAAACTGGAGCTTAAAGCTGAAGGCAACTCCAAGGATTAAAAAAGATAGAGAGTACTTTTCTTTTAATAACAAATATAGGGATAGTAATACAAAAGTTGTGTAAATACTATCACACTGTGCCCACATACTACTATTTAAAATGACAGTTGGAAGTAGTATGATGACTAACCACGATAAATAAGCATGTTTATTGTCTGTTAGAACTCTCACTATTAAATATCCGATGAAGCCCATAAGTATATCAAATACAACAGATAACATTTTAATCTTTATAATTGGAGCTCCCGGCAAGAATGTTAGTAAATAAAGGAGAGTTAAATAAGGTGGGTTATAGTTTCCCAGACCATTTACCACACTCATTAGACCCTCTTCACTTAATATGTTATACCATTTAAATAAAAAGCGTTTATAATCACCACTTTCAAACGAAAAAAAGAAGTATTTTATGAGAATACTTATTAAAATCACACTAATAATTAATATTGTCTTTTTATCTATGATTTTTCTTTTTTTCAAATTATTTAAGCTCCTTTTCAATAATATATCTTGGTCTATGTTTGGTCTCGCTATATATTTTACCCACATATTCACCAATTAAACCAACAGATACTAACTGAACGCCACCGATAAACCAAATTGATAGCATAATAAATGCCCATCCATCGACCGTATTACCAAGAATTTTTACAATAATGGTATAAATAATCATGATAATACTGATAAATAACATGATAAATCCTAGAGTAGTAATCATTTTAAGAGGTTTAACACTAAAGGAAGTGATACCATCCCAAGCAAATGATAACATTTTCTTAAGAGGATATTTCGACTCGCCAGCAGCTCGTTCATTTCGCTCATAGGTGGCAACTGAGGTTTGAAACCCAATTAAAGGAACAATTCCTCTTAAAAATAAGTTTACTTCATCAAAGTTCTCTAATTCGTCTAAGGCACGTTTTGACATTAAACGGCAATCAGCATGATTGAATACAACTTCTACACCCATAACTCTCATTAACTTGTAGAAAGATTCGGCTGTAAATCGTTTAAAGAATGAGTCTTTCTTCCTTGAGCTACGAACTCCATAGACAATTTCTGCACCTTTATTATTTTCTTCAATCATTTTATCTATAACACCGATGTCATCTTGAAGATCAGCATCCATACTAATTGTTATATCCGCATATTTTTTGGCAGTCATAAGTCCTGCTAGTAAAGCATTTTGGTGTCCTTTATTTCGAGATAACTTTACACCCACAAAAAGTGGATCTTCTTTGTGATACTCTTCAATAAGCTCCCAAGTTTTGTCTTTAGAGCCATCATTTACAAACATGACTTTAGAATCCTTGCTGATCTTTTTTTCTTTAATTAGACTTTCCATTTTTTCTTTTAATGCTTTTTTTGTTATTGGTAATACTTCTTCTTCATTATAACATGGTATTACTAAATATAATATTTTTGACATAATACACCTCACTCCAATTATAACAATCTATCTATGTTTTCTCAAGCTCTTTGTTTGCTTTTTACTTAGAATGTACTCTTTTAATGTAATGTATTCTCCTATCAAAATAATGGCAGATAGAATTAAGCATGATGGAATACTCATGTAAGTTCTTTCTATGCGCTCATCCACTCTAAAGATAAAGGTATCCGATGTTTCTTCATTATTAATATATACGGAACCATTATTATAGGCTTTGTAATAAAT
>CALVHK010000054.1 GCA_944327405.1 uncultured Bacilli bacterium
TCTAATATATCACACACATACTCATCAAACTCGCATTTTAAACGTTTTGTCATTTCTTCAACTCCTATTTTAATTTGCGACTATTAACATTATAGTAAATTATACTCGATTTGTAAAGGATAAATGCTTAATTTTTTTACTATAATTCATCGCACTCTCTTTTTCTTAAAAGAAAAAGCCGTCATATATAGACGGTAATATTCGTTATTTTAGAACCCCCTATTATCCCAAATAACGATATCATTATAGCATATTTTCGGCCATTTGTCAAAAATGGTCGGGAGTTAGTCTCGGATATTAATCTTCTGTTTCATAATAATAAGATGTTTCAATACCTTTAAAAATGGTATTTAAGCTTAAATCATCGGTTAAATTATTCATAATTAAAGTTTTAATTTCTAAAGTATTTACTGGGCTTCTTTCCATCGCCTGCAAATAAAGTTTTTTGTCTATTTTTTCCCAATTTACTATCTTATTTAAGATCTTTTTTAATATTAAATCTAACCAAATTCTGGTACTTCTCCCATTTCCTTCTAAAAAAGGATGGGCAATATTCATTTCAACGTATTTGTTGATAATATCATCTAAACTAGACTCACTCATCGTTTCAATTTTCTTTAATATGTCTTCAAGATATAAAAAGCTCGCAAATCTAAAATTACCTTTAGAAATGTTTTCTTTTCTTATTTTACCAGCAAAGTCATATAAATCATTAAATAAATACTTGTGTATCTGTTGTAATCCTTTTACTGTTCCGACTTCGATTTTATCAATATCTCCGCTTGTGAATAATTTTTTAGCATTTTCTATGTTTTTTTCAGCATTTTTATTCATCATACCACCCTATTTTTATATTATTATTTTACCAAATTTCTATCAAAAAGTCATTTTTTTCACTAAAAAACAAGTATATTCAATGATACTTGTTAATTTAATACTAATTTATCATCTTTTACATCGACAGTAATCGTTTCGCCATATTTAATTTCATCTTTGATAATTTTATCCGCTAGCAACGTTTCAATATTGTGGGTTACAAAACGTTTAATTGGTCTTGCACCGTAGGCTTCTTCATAAGAGTGATCGATAATATAGTCTTTGGCTTTTCGAGTAAGTTCAAGATGTAAGTTAATATTTTTAAGTCTTGATTCTGTTTCATGAATGATTTTATCAAGAATGTTTACGACTACATCTTTGCCTAGGGATTTGAATATTACGATTTCATCAATACGGTTAATGAATTCGGGACGGAAATGTCTTTTTAAAGCTTCCATTACTTTGGCCTCTTGATCACTTTCATTATCAAGTATGTATTCACTACCTAAGTTAGATGTCATGATAATAATGGTATTTTTAAAGTCAACGAGTTTTCCGGTACTATCCGTAATACGACCATCATCTAGTATTTGAAGTAATATGTTAAATACATCAGGATGAGCTTTTTCAATTTCATCAAACAAGACAATACTGTATGGGTTACGTCTTACGGCCTCAGTTAACTCTCCACCTTCGTCATAGCCAACATATCCTGGAGGAGCTCCAACGAGTCTAGAGACATTGAAGGCTTCCATATATTCGGAACAGTCAATTCTTACCATGTGACGTTCGTCATCAAATAGTTCGTAAGCTAGGGCTTTGGCAAGTTCTGTTTTACCTACACCAGTCGGACCCATGAATATGAATGAGCCAATTGGTCTATTTGGGTCTTTAATACCACTTCTAGCCCGAATAATGGCATCGCTTACGACTTTAACAGCCTCATCTTGACCGATTACTCGTTTTTTCAAGTTTGTTTCTAGATTAAGTAGTTTTTCTTTTTCACCACTTACTAGTTTTTGAATAGGAATATTGGTCCATTTAGCAACAATAGATGCAATATCTTCTTCTGTTACGGTATCACTAAGCATCTCTCCGTCAATTTTACTTCTTAAAGTTTCTAGTTCTTGCTCTAATTTAGGAATTTCACCGTGACGAAGACGAGCAGCGGTCTCTAAGTCATAGTTGTTTTCCGCAGTTTCTAGTTTGAATCTTGCTTGGTCTAATTCTTCTTTTTTCTTGTTAATATCATCATTTAGACTTTTCTCTTCTTCCCACTTTGAACGCATTTTTGCTTCTTCTTCTTTAAGGCTTGCAATTTCGGTTTCTAATTCGGCTTTACGAGCTTTGGATAACTCATCTTTTTCCTTCTTAATTGCTTCACGTTCAATTTCTAAACTCATAATTTTACGAGTTAGCGTGTCTAGTTCCGTTGGAACACTAGCCATCTGCATCTTGATGGTAGCACATGCTTCATCGACCAAGTCAATAGCTTTATCTGGTAAGAATCGATCTGTGATGTAACGATCACTAAGAGTTGCCGCACTAATTAAGGCACTATCCTTAATGTTTACACTGTGGAATAATTCAAATTTTTCTTTTAATCCACGAAGTATTGTAATCGTATCTTCGACGTTTGGTTCTTTTACCATAATTTTTTGCAAACGACGTTCTAAGGCACCATCTTTTTCAATATACTTACGATATTCATTTAGAGTGGTAGCACCAATTAGTCTAATTTCACCACGAGCTAACATTGGTTTTAACATGTTGCCAGCATCCATAGCACCTTCTGCACCAGCTCCAACAATCATGTGTATTTCATCTATGAATAATATAATATCCCCATTGGAATCACTAATTTCTTTTAGAACTTTTTTTAGACGTTCCTCAAATTCACCACGGTATTTGGCACCTGCAATTAAAGCTCCAAGGTCTAAGGACCAAATTCTTTTTCCTTTTAGGGTACTTGGAACATCACCTTTTACTATACGAGCTGCGAGTCCTTCAACAATGGCTGTTTTACCAACACCAGGTTCGCCAATTAATACTGGGTTATTTTTGGTTTTTCTTGATAAAACACGAATAATACTACGTATTTCATCATCTCTCCCGATGACAGGGTCAACTTTATTCTGTTTTACTGCCTCGGTTATATCACGTCCATATTTTTCTAGAACATTTTCTTGTTCTTCCTGCATATTTGGATACATATTTAACACATCCTTTCTATTACGAACATGATTATAACATGAAAATTAGCACTTGTCAAGCACAAGTGCTAATTCACTACATATGGGTTGGTTGAGGTGCCTGATCCGGTTAAAGTGACATCAGCACGGAGGTTGATGACAGGCCGAATGCCAGGTGCAAGATATACACCACGGCTAGCAATGTAACCAGCCGCCTTCACATTATACACACTAGTGTGATCTGTCGCTGCAAAAAAATTACATGGAGACATAGTCCAATAATTACTGTTTGTATACAAGTAAAAATTATTATTGCTTGATGTGTATCCTCCTGCATACCACACTTCATCCATGGTAATTAATCCAATTGGATACGTTAATGCTTGATTTCCTCTATTGCTACTACTTACCGTAAATAAATCACCGTTATTACTACATTCAAATGTTGGTGTTCCGATATTAAGTAGTCTGTTATATGCTGCATAGTCTGTTGATCTTGTTCCCGTTCCAGTTCCGCTATATGGTGTTCGATCGTTGCAGAAACCAGCATTCATATCGATATGTTCTGCCTCATCTTCTAAATTATTATAATACCATTCATCTAATACTCCTTTGATTGTACTATCTGTTCCTAGGCCGTGTACTTGATTTTCTGTATACATATATCCTACATACATATTATTACCATATGTACTATTGAATGCACTTGTTCCGATTTGTGTTCCTGTTCCTGTTGTTTGGGCGTTTCCATCTCCACTGTAAATTAATCGTATACTTCCATCTCCATTAATTCTTATAATTCTCCAGTAGAATCCTGCAAACTTAACCCAATTATCATTTACATCTCCTCTGTAATAATAAGTTGTTCCATCATCATCTTCTGCTGTATATAATCCCACTGTTGCTTCATCACATCCGCTACTACAGCTTGTATTGGAATAATTTGGTGTCCCTGTTCCTAATTCTGTATTTGCTAAAATATAATCTTTTGCAGATACTTTATCCACAAAAGTAACATCACACTTCGTTCCTTTAGTTACAAAGTTGGTTACTGTTATTTCCCAATTATTTTCATCAAATGAAGCTGATGCATCATTATCACAAACAATGCTATTTACTGTATATCCACTATCCTTTGTAGGAAATGATTCTAATTGTTCGTTGTTATAATAAGCCGTTATAATAATATCGCCTGGTGAATAGTTTACTGTTCCATTAATGAGTGGCATTTTATCAGTGAATATATATTTTGCTCTGGTAAACTGTAGCACTATTGCTGCGATAATTGCTATTACTACTACTCCTATAATGATATTTCTTTTTAAATTGCTTTTCTTTAAAGTTTCAAAAGCATACTATCCCTACTTTCTTAAGTATCCTATCACGTATTAAGATAAATTTCATTACATTCGACAAAACTTGTCAAAACATTATTTTTTATCCTCATATAATTATCTACTATATATTTCTAGTATACAATATCGTTGAGGATAAATCAATAATTTTGTGATTTTTGGTGTCATTTAGTAATTATTTGTGTCAATTATTAGCATTAATTCTAATTATATGAAAAAATATTCTTAGAAAGAGTTGTTGGGTATGGATAAGAATGTTACTATTATTGAAAAAAGAATTTGCTTTTTAAGAGAGCAGAGACATCTTACTCAAGAAGAGTTAGCTAGTATGCTTCATGTATCTCGCAGTTTAATCAATAATTGGGAAAATGGTTATACAAATTTATCTTTGAAACAATTAATTAAACTGGCTTCTATTTATCAAGTTCCGGTGGATTATTTACTCGGTATTATTAATGAAATTGATGCATTCCCTTACGCATATATTCAAGAAATGGATTTAAAAACAATTGGCTCTAAATTAAAAGATATTCGTAAATTTTATGGCTTGACCCAAGAACAATTTGCTCAAAAAATCGATACCAAAAGAAGTAGTATTAGTTATTACGAAAGTGGTAAGATGATGATCAGTACGGCTGATTTAAAACAAATATGTGAAACTTTTGGTGTTAGTGCGGATTATATCGTAGGTAATTTGGAGGAAAATATTCCAAGAGAAAAGAAAGTAAAAATTACCATACATGAAATAAAAGAAAAAGTTAGTAACTAAAGTGCATAGAAGTGCACTTTTTTATATGCCTTATTTATAACAAATTATGTTAAAATCACAATATTTTTGTGATTATTTTTAACGCATTATAAACTTAAAAATAAAAGTGTGAAAAAATAGTTATAATGAGGTTGAAGTGTATGGATGAAAATTTAACAGTTATTGAGTATAGAATAAAACATTTAAGAGAAAGAATTGGTTATTCGCAATTAGAAGTTGCTAAGAAATTAGGAGTTAATCGCAGTTTAATCGCTTTATGGGAAAATGGATTTGCTAATATTAGTTTAAAACAACTGATTAAACTAGCTTCTATTTATCAGGTTCCTGTGGATTATTTACTCGGTATTATTAATGAAATTGATGCATTCCCTTACGCATATATTCAAGATATGGATTTAAAAAGAATTGGTGAAAAAATAAAAGAGATTCGTAAGGCGCACGGATTAACACAAGAAAAATTTGCTAGTAAGATTGACACCAAAAGAAGTAGTATCAGCTATTACGAGATTGGTAAAATGATGATTAGTACGGCCGATTTAAAACAAATCTGTGAAACTTTTGGAGTTAGTGCCGATTATATTGTTGGTAATATTGATATTAACATTAAAAGAGAGAAAAAAGTAAAAATTAAAGTTAAAGAAATTAAAGAAAAAATAAGTATTTAAAAAGTTAGATTTTTGGTAAAACCTAACTTTCTTTTATAATAGATTCTAATCCGAGTTTAATCATATCATTTAATTTGGTCTGTCTATCCTCTGGAGTTAATACGGTTTTCGAAAATTTGGAGTCTGCTACGGTCATCAGTGTTGTTGCATCTACTCCCATAGTGTTTGCTACATGACATACTCCAAAAGCTTCCATTTCTTCTCCAAGTATTTCATACTCTTTTGGGATTCTATTTAATACTCTTTCATAATCAATGTATGGTCCATATACATCCATCGTTGTCGTCATGCCATAATGAATAGACATATTTAATTCTCTAGCTGTATCCTTAATGATTTTATTTAATGCAACACTTGCATCTACGACACTACCCACATAATTATCATAAGTGTAAGCAAAATTTGACTCGGAATAAATATTTTTGGTGAGAATTACATCACCAACATCTGCTTTTTCACTTACTGCTCCGCATGTACCAATGCGAATGATTCTTTTCACATGAAAGAAATGTATTAGCTCAAAGACATAAATACTGGCACTAGGCATACCCATACCATGAGCCATAACGGTTACTTTTACTCCCTTATAAGTTCCAGTATAACCAGACATATTTCGAATGTTGGTAACCATCTTGGCATTTTCGAGGAAATTCTCGGCTATATACTTCGCTCTTAAGGGGTCTCCTGGCATTAGTACAAGTTCTGCTATATCTGCATCCCTTTCAATATGAATCGGACTATCTCCAATAAACATGTTCATCACCTATTATAATATTACCACAAATGAGTTTGTTTGATAAGATGTAATTAATCCCTTTGACACTTCCGGTGTAATATCAGTTTATCTAATCTTTGCATTTCCCTAAATTCCGGATTGTTTAGTTCTTC
>CALVHK010000055.1 GCA_944327405.1 uncultured Bacilli bacterium
ATATCTTCTTTTATCAAGGAGCTATCCATTCAATACAATATCAATAAGGTGATTATCAGTAAAATGGAATTAGCCCCTCTTGTTTTAAGTATGCTGAAAAAAGCTGTAAACATTACTGAACTCGAAATCAAAGAAGAAGAAACGCTAACATTCGCTGTATGTGAATTACTAATTGAACTAAATCACATAAAGAATGTAAACTGTTATAATCTTCAACCCTTTATGATTGAACTTTTAGATAAAAATGGAATTACATGTACTTCTCGTTGCGAAATTCTTTACTTAAGTAATTTTATGGAAAAAAATAACTTGCTTAGATATTCCAACATTTATTACAAGACAAATATAAGAATAACGTTTCCTCTCTCTTTAGAAGACCTAAAAGACTTTGAAGATTTCCTAAAAATAAATAAATATTTAAAAGTTATTCATGTTAACAAACTAATCAATCATGAACTAGAAAATCTAATTAACATACTTATTAAATACAATCGTCATAATCTAAAAGTAGTAATTCACGAAAATATAACCGATGAAAAAACTGCAGAATATCTAAGAAATAAAAACAAAACTTACAAAAAGAAATACAAAATTTATTTATCCTTAGAATACTCGAAAGAATACTTAGACAAAAACATATTTCACCAAGCTATTACCAACACTTTAAAAGTGTGTGGCCTAATCACATCTAGTCTTGTCATATTAGTTGTTACCTATATAGGAGTATCAAATTTCGTTTCTTTTAGACAAGTAAATGCTATCCAAAAGAATCTTGCCGAAGTCATTGAAGTAACAGACCCAACTGAGATTATCGAACAAAAAAATGAAGAGAACTTAAATCTAGCTGAAGAAGAAGAGACCCCTTTAGAAGAAATCAAGATGATTACAAACACTGATTTAGCAAGTCTTCTTACGGTTAATGAAGATGTAGTTGGTGAACTCATCGTGAATAATACAAATGTCAATTACCCTGTCGTACAAGCTCACGACAACGATTACTACCTAGATCATAACATCAATAAAGAAAATAACGCCAACGGTTGGATTTACTTAGATTTCCGCAATGATTCCATGAACTTAGATAAAAACAATATAATATACGGTCATAACATGTATTATAGTGGAGTGATGTTTGGAACACTTTACAAAACAGCTAATGCTAGTTGGTACACCAATCCTGATAATCAAATCATCACTTATAATACATTATATGAAGATATGAAATTCCAAATATTTTCCATTTACCGTGTTCCCGAAACGAATGATTATCTAAAAGTATTCTTTGATGATGATGCTGATTTTCTAGAATTTATCGACATGATTACGACCAGAAGTATTTATAACTTTAACGTTCCCATAAATGCCGATGATAAAATTATTACTTTATCTACATGCAGCAATAACGGAACAAAAAGGTTAGTAATTCATGCTGTATTATTAGATGAATAACATTAAAAGATTTACACAAAAGAAGAGTCTGGAACTATTTTCTAGACTCTTCTTTAATTTTCTTTCGCATATATTTCGAAATATTAATTTGAAATTGTATATTTTCTAACTCATAAAGTTTATCCATCAATCGAAGAAATTCTTCTTTATCAATAATCATTTCCCAAATAACCCGATTATTTCTAAATTCTTTATCTACCCACTCTTTCTTTTTCTTCTGATAATGTTTCAAATGAATATTGCTACCCGTAATATACAAGCGCATCTTTGAGCCACTAAATTCTACCTGATTATGAATGATCGCATTTCTTAAATTCCAAAACAAATGCTTATCTACATCATTATTCAAAACTTCTTCAAGTAACTTACTGTACTGGGCACTTAAGGTGACAATATTCTTAATATAACCATAATCACAAGAATACTCTTTTGCTTCTTCATACGCGCGATTTAACACTCTTAAATACTCTTGATAAATATTTTTAGCATACACATAATGCATATCAAAAGAAAATTCTTTTTGCAAAGCCATTTTTAAATCCACATCATAATCTTTATTTAAGTAAACTTTGGAAAACAAAATATTGGCATAAACCTTAAGCAAGAAATCTTTAGCATCTCTTAAAATGTATAATTGATCCTTATCTTCATGCCCTTCTTCCAAACTATTTAAAATATCTAAAATATTATGTGTAATAATAGAATTATAAGATACAGGATCTTCTAACTTTAATTTATTAATTAAATATTGTTGTTTGCCCTGGAATGTTAGTTCCTTAAACCCTTCATCATGAAAAACATCACTAAATTGAGGAGTAGGAAGAAGATCTAATTTAATATAATTTCCGTAATGTTTCTCAATCCTTTTAAATAGTAATTCCAACTCCTGAATAAGACTTTCAAAAGAGTTCCAAGCATGAATTGAACTATTTCCAATTTTATACTTTACGGAAGAAAACAATAAATCAAAAGTATATCTATCCTCTGGAATACCACTACCACTAAAATAATTAGCTAAAGTACTTTTATTTCCATTCAAAAGCGTAATTTTATAAAATTTAACAATTCCCATCTTCCAATATTCATCAAAATCAAATAAAACATCTTTTTTCTTAGGAATGAATGAAAGAACAGCAATATCACTCATTCCCTTTTTAAACTTTCCTTTTTCGTTAGATATTGTACACAATACTAACTTTTCTAACCATATCAAATCAAACCATGTATGCGCATCATCATGTAAATAAATAAGTCCATCTTCATAAGTAAAATTCATATGACTCAAATAATCTCTTATTCTTTTAAACTCTAATCGATAAGGCAAAGTTGATTCTGAAGAATACCCTCTACCATATTTAAGTACTCCTTCTGTAGTGTCAATTTCTCTCATTAAAAATAAATCTTCAAAGATAAAATCGGGAACACCTTCCCATAATTCATCCATATTATTACTAAAAAGTGTAATCAAACACCAAAGTTTTATTTCTTTGGCACAATCCAAAATAACTGGAAAATAAGCACTATTCGGCCTCGTCGCATATTTAATTAAATAACGAACTCCAAGTACTGCTGCATCTATCCCCTTATCCATTTTTATACCCCCAAATTTTTTTATTTTACTGCCTTCAAATAATTAATTTTTATACCTTGTTCGACAAACTTACGCTCATATTCCGTTAAAACATTCGGTATATCACTATTATTTAAATCTAAACAAACTTCTTGAAAAACATAGCCATGAAGACTTAACGTAACAATAGAGCTAGCAAATAAACCTAAATTATCGGTTTTCATTATGATAGTTTTTTTATTTTTAAATATCAAATCATAAATACTTAAAAATATTTCACTTGTAAGTCTTCTTGAAGCAGTTCTCTTTTTAGGCCATGGATCAGAAAAATTAAGATAAATGGTATCGATTTCCAGATCAAACACATCCCCTAAATTTAAAGCATCTATATTGATAATTCTTAAATTAGGTAACTCCTCTGGATATTTTTTAATCGCTCTAGCTAACACATTACTATATTTTTCCACCCCAATAAAATTAATATGCGGATGATTACGAGCCATCTCATAAATAAAATCACCTTTCCCCATCCCTATTTCTAAATGAATAGGATGAAGATTCCCAAACACATCTTGCCAATGCCCTTTATACATAGAAGGATTTTTAACTAAATAAGTGCAAGTATCTAACAAAATATCTTTATCTTTCAAATTTCTAAGTCGCATAATATCACTACTTTCTAAATATAACATATAATAAACCAGAAAGGATTGTGTATATGAAAAAGGATCGAAACGTCTTCTTCCAAGAAGCCGGATATTTTAATCAAACCAATTTCCCTAACCAAAACATGAATATGGCTAGTGGGCCATTTACTACCCAAGCCCAATCTAGTTTTTATGCCGGACCTGTTGCACCTATGAATTATAACACACCAAACGGTATGAATGCAAATACCCAAACAAATTTAAACTATGATGTTAGTGACATCGAGTCTCGCTTATCTAAAATAGAGAGGCAAATAAACCGATTAGATGCTAGAATAACCAAACTAGAAAGCACCAATTTCTACCCAACCGAGGAAATTGATACAACTACCAACATGTATATGGTCTAACTTAGGCCTCTTTTTTATTTCTAAAAAATTTGTTTTTCAATTTTTGTAAATAATTTTTTCCTAAAATTTCATCCATAAGTCCCATTTTATGTGAGACAATAAAATAGGATAATGCCCCCACGATAGCGATAACCGCAATATACATAACACAAGCAAATTTACTACCGTAGTTTATTGGAATAAATAACTTCATAAGTACGACAACTACAAACATAGTAGCTAAAGGAACAATTATTTTAGCAAGCATTTTTTTGGTTGCTGAAAAATTAAAGTGATATTCTCGTTTTAAATAGATCATTGCTATTATAACCGTAGCACTAAAACCAATAATAGTAGCCACCGTAGCACCCCAATAAGCAGGGATACCAATTAAATCAAATAAAAGCATAAACGGTACATCAAGAATAGCATTAAGTAATATTCCTGTGATCGAACTAATATAAACCATCTTAAACTTATTCATACTTTGAAGGGTATGATTAGCAACGGTATACAAGTTAGAGAATAATGGCGCAAATATAGCTACGGCTAAAATATTTGTTCCAATTGCATTATATCCATAAAATACCGTCCAAATACTTGAAGCAAGTAAACTTATTCCTACACACATAGGCAAACTAATAAACAAAATAATTTGCATAGATTTATTAAACTTATGATTTAAATCATCATATTTCTTTAAAGTAAAAGCTTCTACCATATTAGGAATCAAACTAGCTGATAAACCCAATGATACACTGGTAACCACAATACTAATTTTAGGAGCCCAAGTAGAAATACCGGTTGCAATAAATTCCACTTCTTCTGCATCCAAGCCCAAATAATTCATTGTTCTTAAAATAAGTATCATATCCACATTATTATAAATCGTAAAAGCAATACTAACAATCACAATCGGTATAGCATATTTCACGATTTTTCTAATGATTTCTTTGTTAGTTACTTCATCTTTCACTTCAAACTTCTGATCTAAACACAGTTCATGCTTATTTTTCTTAAGTTTTCCATGAACATAGAGTAAGGCACATACCCCCCCAATAAAAGCTCCAAAAACAGCTACACCTATAGCCACTGTTGTATCAAGATTTAACCATCGAAGGGCAATATAACTACCAAAAATAATAACCGCCACTCTGGCAATCTGTTCAATTACTTGTGATACACTAGATACCGAAATAATATTATGCCCTTGAAAGAATCCTCTTGATACACTTAAAAAAGGAAAAACAAGCAAGGCAAAAGAAACACAACGAATAACAAAGGTAACATCTTCTATGGTATTACCACCTGTCATATCACCAATAATTAAACCAGCAATTTGTGGTGCAAAAACAAAAAGAATAATAAAAGCTGCTACAGCGATAAAGCCAAGTAACTTTTTCCCAATCTGAAAAGTACGAATTTTAGCCTCTTGTCTCCCCAAAGTATTATATTCATTTATAATTTTACTTACAGCATTAGGAATACCTGCTGTAGCTACTTCTAAAAACAAGCCATAAATATTATAAGCATAAGCATATAATGCTGCTCCCGTTGAACCAACAATTGCATAAAAAGGAATAACATAAAGCATTCCAAGCAACTTAACAATTACAATACATACTGTAGCAATAATGGTTCCTTCTATAAATGAATTCTTTTTCAATTCAAACACTTCCTAACTTACATAAATAATCATCGCCGTAAAACAATATATTTGATCCTCTCCAAACACTGATATTGCCGTACTAAACTTAATATCAACAACTTCACCCGTTAATTCACTCAAAAACTGATTTACTTGTGCTTCCAAGTCTTTTTCATGAGATTCATCAAATATTTTTACTTTCATAAATCAATCACCCATGTTAACTATAACATAGAATTTATGATTTTATTGTCGAATTAAAGAGATTGATAAAAGCCTCAATAACTTCTATTTTATTTTCTTTACGTGTAGATTTGGTGATATCTACATGAGTAGTATAAATATTATCATTTCTTTTATCATAAATACAAAGATCGACACCTTTTTCTTCATTTAAATTACTAGTGAGCTTGCCCGTAATACCTACACCTAAGTCACTACCAGTAAACTTAACTATAGCCTTCGCCATTTCTATAGCAGTCTCTTTGCTATAAACGGAATACTTATCAATAACTTCCCTGGACACACCCATTTTAATTTTATACTCTGTGCTATAAGTAACAGCACTAAACTTTAAAATGGTACTAGCGTCACTAATATCAGTAATAAGACTAGCAAGCAAACCTCCAGTACATGATTCCATGGTAGATATACTAATATGATTTTCTATTAAATATTTGACAACACTCTCTAACATCCAAATCGACCTCTCCTAAGTATTTTACCACAAATTAAAGCAAGTGTATAGAATGCACTTGCTACATCTTTACATATACATAAACACTACTACCATTAATTCTTTTTAATTCTTCTTGTTCTAATTCTTGAATAGAAGCATCAGGAGTAGGTAAATCTTCTGGCATAGTTCCACCTAAATCATGAATAGTCTTCCTTATAGCTTTACCAACAGCATAATGAGTATCACATGCATC
>CALVHK010000056.1 GCA_944327405.1 uncultured Bacilli bacterium
ATAGCGATTGAAAAAGCAAAAAATGAATATAGAAAATATCAAGTGAAAACAATAAGCCCTGTGGAAAAAGCATATTTAGAAACTTTAAAAGAAATAAGTGATAAAATAGATGATAAAGTAAAGGTTGAATAGAGTATATTAGATAGGGATACTCGTAACATAAAGTAATATAATACTTCTCTTTTTTTGGTTAATGATATTTAATTTACAAGTTTTATTATCCATGTTATACTTATATTAGCAAAGAAAGTGATAGTCTTATGAATGTTAGAAATAAACTAAATATTGTTGCAAATCCTACTATAGAAAATCCTACATATGAGAGTAAGGATAATATTTTGTATTTTCCAATGGACGCTAAAAAACTTGCTTCCTTTGTTTTAGATTATCCTTATGGTGACTTAAGAATTGAATCTACTTCTTTAATAACTAGTGAGGTTATACAAGCAATAAGAAAAAATTCACATATTATTTTACTTAAACTTGGTAGTAGTAAGGATAATTATCTTTTGACAAGAGAAGTGTTTGATATTTTGAGTGCTTCTGATAGTTTGTTTTTTATTGATACTGATTTAGTAAGTGGGAAGTATTCATTAGAAGAGATGGATATGCTTGCTTATTTTAACCGGCCTTTAATAGGAAAATATAAAATTGTTGATTTTTATACTAGTGCAAGCTTTACTTTTTATCAAGAATTAAGTGAAGAAGAAATCAGACTTCTATCCGAACATGTTAGAAATGGTAGTAGTATTTTCTTGGAGTATAGTGTATTTGATAATATTATGCATGTTATTGACAGTTTAAAGGGGAACAATATCACTTTTACTATTCCTATGCAACCAGGATTAAATCCATATTATAAAAAATTACAGGAATATATGACGAATGGTGAGAAAATTGAAACATTTTTAAAGGTGGATTTAGAACGACAATTAAAGGCTCATGCTTTATTAGATGTTATGGTAAAAGATATTCGGGAATCTAATTTGAGTGTTTATGAAAAGTATTTGGCTGTTATAGAGATTGTTACACATTTTAAACCATATCAAGAAAACGAAGCTAGAAAGATGGATGCTAGGTCTACGGAATATGTTTTGTTTAATGATTTTATCGTTTGTCGGGGATATGTTGAACTAATGAGGGATTTACTTAATAATATTAACATACCTAGTTATCCTGTGGAAGTATCTTACAAAGACTCAGATCAGATAAGAGTTTACCATGCAAGAATTGTTGTTCGGCTTGATGATGATAAATACAATATACATGGACTTTATATCGCTGATCCTACTTGGGATGGGGATCTTACACATCATTATTTTAATCATTCATCTATGACGTTTTATGAAGCAGGATTTGAAAGTACAGAGTTTCTAGATTCTCACCTCAGTATATTTCGAGTAAATAGTTCTTCTGAATTTATGAGTGTTTTAGAAAAATATCCGAAAGCAATAGATACATTTATTGAAATTATACAGAATGTTGATAAACCATTTTATAAGTATTTAAAAACGGGTTATGATTTAGATAGTACTAACCTTAATTTAGTTCGAGATGTTTATAACTATATCATTAAAAATACAAAACAAGCTATTTCTGGTGATGTAAAAGTTGCTGCTTTAACAAGCTTAGTTGAATTTATTTATCCTACTTTAAGTATAGAAGATAAAAAAGAAATATTGGATGAAATTATTCGTGACAATAAACTTCGGGAACAATATGATTTTAAGAAAGGAAGAAATTAATGGATAAGAAAGAATTAGAAAATAGATTGGAACAATTAGAAGAAAAAGTGCAAACTTTGGGGAGGTCTCTTTGACGTAGGTGCGTTAGAAAAAGAACAAGCAAATTTGCAAGCGGAAACAAGTAAAAGTGACTTTTGGGAGGATGTAGGTCATGCTAATAAGATTTATCAACAATTAAGACATATTCAAAAGAAGCTTAATGTTTATCATGATTTGTTAGAGCAGATTCAGTTATTAAAAGAGTTACTTGCTATAAATGAAGAAGTATCTGTAGAAGATATAGATGAAGTACAAAGAAATGTTGATGAACTCGAGTTTGATACGCTTCTTAATGGTCCATATGATGATGCTAATTGCTATTTGGAAATTCATCCGGGAGCAGGGGGAACGGAGTCTTGTGATTGGGCGAGTATGCTTATGAGAATGTATGAACGTTTCTTACAGAAGAATGGATTTACCTATAAAATTATTGATGAACAAGCTGGAGATGAAGCTGGTGTTAAAAGTGTTACCATGCTCATAGAAGGAGACTATGCTTATGGGTATCTAAAAGAAGAAGCGGGAGTACACCGGTTAGTTCGAATTAGTCCTTTTGATGCTAATAAAAGACGACATACATCTTTTGCATCTGTTACGGTAACGCCTGTTTTTGATGAAGATATTAACATTGAAATAAAAGATGAGGACTTAAAAATTGATGTATATCACTCTAGTGGAGCAGGGGGACAATCGGTTAATACGAGTAATTCGGCTGTTCGTATTACACATTTACCTACCAAAACGGTTGTTACTTGTCAAACAGAGAGGAGCCAGCTCAGAAATAAAGAGATTGCTATGCAAATGCTAAAGAATAAACTTTATCAGAAAGAGCAAGAAGAAAAAGAAAAACTTAAAAAAGAAGTAAATGGTACCGCTCAGGCAATTGATTTTGGCAGTCAGATTCGAAGTTATATATTAGAGCCATATAAATTGGTTAAAGATCATCGTTCTAAATATGAATCTACTGACCCAGATAAAGTGTTAGATGGAGATATTATGCCTTTTATTAAAAGTTCTTTGCAAATGAAAAAATAGTTCAATACTATTTTTTTATTTGCATTCTTTTCTTATCACAGTTAGGACATGTAAAATGAAGAGTATTCGTCATATCTTCTATGTATTTAGATAGTTTTCCTAGTTCTTTAGGAATACTAACAAAATAATCGCAATTATCACAGTATAATTCATAATATTCTAATTCTATTTCTTTTTTATCTGGTATTAAATCATGTACGGATACATCAAGAGCATTTGCAATATTATAAAGAGTTTGCATTGAAAAAGATTGGTAAGTATTTGATTCAATGTTAGCAATGAAAGAAAGAGAATAACTAGTTAGGTTTGCTAGTTGTTCTTGGGTTATGCCTTTTTTCTTTCGCTCTTTTTTAATTCGTTTCCCTATTTCTTGATAAACTAAATAATCATTCATATTCACATCACGATACTATCTTAACATACTCTTTGTGTGAATTATGTCGAATTATTGACATTATCAACGGTCTTGAAGAACAGCCAAAAAATCGTACTTTTGATGATATAATGGATGAATTTTTGGATGAATGGAATAAACAGATTGAGGATAATAAGCTTGTGAAGAAAGCTGAAGAGTATGGACGGAGAGAAGACAAATTAGAAATAGCTAAAAGCTTATTAACTTCGACTTTAACAATTGAAAAAATAGCCAAACATACTGGTTTAAGTATTGAAGAAGTAGAGAAACTTAAAAAATAAATAATCATGCATTAAAGTAATATTAGAGAAGGCGGAACGAGTCTTCTTTTTTGAAAGCATTTATTTTCTCTAGTTAGTGCTTTACAGCCTTATTGATACACTAGAGTGCGTTTTTTGAAAATTTTGTGAAATTTATACTTGACGTGCATAAAATATACTGTTATAATCTAAGTCGTATGACTGCTTAGATGTGCGAGGTTGCTGATACGCTAGGCGAGGTTGTTCCATATACCTCATGTATCAGGGAATTTGTGCGGAGCGAGTCTGTACTAGATATAGACGAAAGGAGGACATAAGATATGTCAAATACGAAAGTTAGGATTAATCTTAGGGCTTACGATCATAGATTACTTGATAAAGCAGCGCTAAAGATTGTCGAAACAGTTAAAAGAACGGGTGGAGAAGTATCTGGACCTGTGCCTCTTCCAACAGAGATACAAAAGTATACTGTTTTAAGAGCAGTTCACAAGTATAAAGATGCACGCGAACAATTTGAAATGCGTACTCATAAGAGACTTGTTGATATTAAAAACCCAAGTAAAGAGACTATTGATGCTTTATCTCATTTGGATTTACCAAGTGGTGTAGACATTGATATAAAATTATAATTAGAAAGGAAATAGGAAAAATGAAAGGAATCTTAGGGCGTAAGCTCGGAATGACTCAAGTTTTTACTAAAGAAGGTAAGTTAATACCTGTTACGGTAATTGAGGTACAACCTAATACAGTAATGCAAGTAAAAACGGTTGAGACTGATGGTTATTCTGCTATTCAAGTGGGAATGGTAGATAAAAAAGAGTCTCGTGCTAATAAACCAGAAATGGGAAGAGCACGCAAGGCAAATACTACTCCTAAGCGCTTCTTAAAAGAAATTAGAGATTATGATGGAACATACAATGTTGGTGATGTAATCAGTGCTAATACTTTTGAAGTAGGAGAAGTAGTAGACGTTACAGGTACTAGTAAAGGTAAAGGTTTTACTGGTGTAATTAAACGTCATAATCAATCTAGAGGACCAGAAACACATGGTTCTAGATATCACAGAAGACCAGGATCTTTAGGAACTATGCTTCCAAAAAGAGTACTTAAAGGTAAGAAATTATCTGGTCATATGGGTGTTGATACAGTTACAATTCAAAACCTAGAAATTATTGAGGTTAACGAGAGTGAAGGCTACATCTTAGTTAGTGGAAATGTTCCAGGAGCAAAAAATTCAGTTGTGTTTATTAAATCTGCTGTTAAAAATTCTAGAAAGAAAAATCCAAAAGAGGTTATTACTTACGAAGAAGAAACTCCAATTGTTGAGGAAACTGCCGAAGTAGTAGAAGAAGCAACTGAAGCACCTGAAGAAACAAATGATGCAGCTCTCACAATAGAAAGCGAAAACAATTAGTTTTCTAGAAAGGTGAAGCTATGAAAATAAGTGTTAAGAATAAGCAAGGCGAAAAAGTTAAAGATTTAACTTTAAATGATGCTGTTTGGAATATTGAAGCAAAGACTCAAGTTTTAAAGAAAATGATTAAGTTGCAACTTGATTCAATGAGACAAGGTACTCATAAGACTAAGACTCGTAGTGAAGTTTCTGGTGGCGGAAGAAAACCATGGAGACAAAAAGGTACTGGTCGTGCTCGTCAAGGTAGTACACGTGCTACACAATGGCGTGGTGGCGGTATAGCTGGTGGTGTTACTCCACGCGATTACACTTTCAAGATTAATCGTAAAGAAAGAGTTTTAGCTTTAAAAAGCGCTCTATCACTAAAAGCACAAAACAAAGAATTAGTTGTACTTGATAATATTACACTTGAAAGTTTAAAAACAAAAGATGTAAAAGCTCTAGTTAATGATTTAAAACTTGTTGGTAAAATTTTATTTGTGACAAGTGAAGATAATGAAAATTTATATATGGCTACTAGAAATCTAGGATATACATATGCAATTTTAACTGATGAGATTAATGCTTTTGATTTGGTTAATGCCGATGTTGTCGTAATGGATGAAGCAGCTGTTAAACAAATCGAGGAGGTGCTTAAATAATGAAAGATTATACAGATATTATTTATTCACCAGTTATTACAGAGAAAAGTGCTTTAAAGCAACAAAATGAAAATGTTTATACATTTAAAGTTGCTAAGAGTGCTACTAAAGATCAAATTAAGAAAGCTATAGAGCAAGCTTTTGGGGTAAGTGTTAAAAGTGTTAATACACTAAATACAAAACCAAAAAAGAAGAGAGTCGGAAGATATACAGGTATGACAAAGACTTATAAAAAAGCGATTGTTACACTTGATGCTGACTCAAAAATAGAGTTATAGGAGGAGTAAGTTATGGCAATTAAGAAATATAAACCTACGACAAATGGACGTAGGGGTATGACTACACTTGTAAACGAAGAGATTACAACAAATACTCCTACTAAAAGTTTAACGAAGATTAAGGTTAAAACTGGTGGAAGAAATAATCAAGGACGTCTTACTGTTCGTCACATTGGTGGAGGAGCAAAAAGAAAATATCGTGTAATTGATTATAAGAGAAACAAAATTGGTATCACTGGTAAAGTAGCAACTATCGAATATGATCCAAATAGAAGTGCTAATATTGCTTTAATTAATTACCGTGATGGTGAAAAAAGATATATTATCGCTCCTAAAGGTTTAGAAGTTGGTATGATTATCGAGAATGGTAAAGATGCCGATATTAAAGTTGGTAACGCTTTACCGCTAGAAAATATTCCAGTTGGTACGGTAGTACATTGTATCGAGTTGAAGCCTGGTAAAGGTGCTGAGATTGCAAGAAGTGCTGGTGCTAGCGCGCAAATCTTAGGTCGTGATGGTAAATATGTAATTTTACGTTTACAATCAGGTGAGACTAGAAAGATACTAGGTACTTGTATGGCTACTATTGGTGTAGTTGGAAATGAAGATTATGAACTTGTTAATTTAGGTAAAGCAGGAAGAAAAAGACATATGGGAATTCGTCCTACCGTTCGTGGATCAGTAATGAACCCTAACGATCACCCTCATGGTGGTGGTGAAGGTAGAACACCAGTTGGACGTAAGAGCCCAATGACTCCTTGGGGTAAACCAGC
>CALVHK010000057.1 GCA_944327405.1 uncultured Bacilli bacterium
TTATTTCCTAAATTATGTTTTAAAATGGGGATAGTAGTGCTATAATGGGTATGGGAGGTATAATAAGTTGGCGTCATTAGAATTACAGGAAATAATTGAAGAAAAAAGTATTCTCTTAAAAAGAAGAATGTTATTACAAAAGCAATATAAATATTATAATGAGTTTAATTTTAGTGAGAATTTGGGCGTAGCAATTTCTATTTTAATTAAAGAGGCAGAAGGTATTGATTGTGTATGTAAAAAACTAGTATGTGAAGTTCCCGAACATGAAGAATTAGTTCAAAGACATTTTTTAGGGAAAGATCAAATGGTAAGAAAGCGCTTTTCTAAAAAAAGTTATCCTTTTGTTGTCATTATCAAAAAAGAGTTCGTTAGTAACTTTGATAATTTAACTTTTGAAACTTTTGATGAAATGAAACAGAAGCTTGAAGATTTATCTTTGTTTTTCACCACTTATCCAGGTATCCTTGATCTTGAAATGTTTGAGCTTGTTTTTCCTTACTTGAAGCATTTCTTTCAAATACTAAATGAATGGAGATTTCAAACTGGCAGAGTTACTTTAGATGAATGCATTATTCAGGAAGCAATGAACACAGTTTTAAACGGATTAAACATTAAAGAAGGAAGGATGCATTAAACAAGATTTATTTCTTGTTTTTTTCTGGCATTGTTCCTTGTTTTTCCCTATTAGAAATGATAGAATATAGGTGCTAACGGAGGAACTTATGGATGATTTAGAAGAATTTTACAAATACCTTTTTGTTACCGATCAATTACATATTTTTTATGGAACAGATAAAGAGGAAGAGGAAGAATTGGAAGAGCCTTTAAAAAGGGTTCTAAGTAAAGATAAAGATAAGAAAGATATAAATGAATAATATAATATGCGATATACAAAATAAATATTGAATAAATACACGAATTTGTGAGGCTGATAATAATCATAATAATATATAAAGAAACTTATATGATTATTGAAGTCTCCTACTTTGAAGGGAGAAACGTCTATGTTTGAATTAGTATCACCTTATAAACCTAGTGGAGATCAACCGCAGGCAATAGAAAAATTAGTTGAGGGTATTAAAAGTGGTAAAAAAGAGCAAGTTTTGTTAGGAGCAACTGGTACTGGTAAAACTTTTACTGTTGCTAATGTAATTAAAGAGGTTAACAAGCCTACTTTAGTTTTAGCTCACAATAAAACTTTAGCAGGCCAACTTTATTCCGAATTAAAAGAGTTATTTCCCAATAATCATGTCTGTTTTTTCATTAGCTATTATGATTATTATCAGCCGGAAGCGTATGTTCCTTCAAGTGATACCTATATTGAGAAAGATGCTTCCATTAATGATGAGATTGATGAACTTAGGCATTATGCAACTAGTGCCCTCATTAATTATCAAGATGTGATTGTCGTAGCTAGTGTTTCTTGTATTTATGGTATTGGTGAGAAAGAAGAATATGAAAAATCCATGCTTGTTTTAAGTGTTGGTGATCAAATTAAGAGAAATGATATTATTAATCGTTTGGTCGATATGACATATGAGCGAAACGACTTAGATTTTCACCGGGGTACTTTTCGAAGCCGGGGGGATATTATCGATGTTATTCCGGCTAATGAGCATGAACATGGTATTCGAATTGAATTATTTGGTAATGAAATTGAGAGAATCTCTACTTTTGATCCTCTAACTGGTGTTATTATCAGCGATAAAAAGACGGTTACCATTTCTCCGGCATCTCACTTTGTTACTAGTCCTGAGAAGTTAGAGGAAGCGATTCGAAGAATACAGGCCGAATTAGATGACCGTTTAAAAGAGCTTAAAAGCGAAGGTAAGCTTTTAGAAGAACAAAGACTTCGTGAAAGAACCAATTATGATATAGAAATGCTTAAAGAAACAGGATTTTGTAATGGGGTTGAAAACTATTCCAGACATCTCGCTTTAAGAGGCCCTGGTGAGACTCCTACTTGTTTAATTGATTTCTTTCCAAAAGACTTTTTGCTTATAGTGGATGAATCCCATGTAACCTTACCTCAAGTCAGGGGAATGTATAATGGAGATCGAATGAGAAAGCAAACTTTGGTGGATTACGGTTTTCGTCTTCCTAGTGCTTTAGATAATAGGCCACTAAATTTCCAAGAATTTGAAAGTAAGATTAACCAAGTAATCTATGTCTCTGCTACACCTGGTGATTATGAACTTGAGCATACCCACGGGGAATATGTCGAGCAAATTATTAGGCCGACTGGGTTACTTGATCCAACAATTGAAGTTAAGCCTACCGAAGGACAAATTGATGACATTATTACAGAGATTAGAAAGCGTATCGAGAAGAATGAACGAGTTCTTATTACCACACTTACCATTCGAATGAGTGAAGAATTAACTAATTATCTAAAAGAGATGGGTATTAAAGTTGCCTACCTCCATAGTGAAATTAAATCTTTAGAAAGACTTAAGATTATTCGTGAACTTCGGCTTGGTGTTTATGATTGTGTCGTTGGGATAAACTTGCTTCGGGAAGGACTGGATATTCCAGAAGTTAGTTTAATCTGTATCTTGGATGCTGATAAGCAAGGATTCTTACGTAGTGAGAGAAGTCTTATTCAAACCATTGGACGTTGTGCTAGAAATGCAGAAGGTCATGTTATTATGTATGCTGATACGATGAGTGAAGCGATGGATGCATCGATTAAAGAAACTGCCCGTCGTCGGGAAATTCAAGAGAAATACAACGAAGAACATCACATCACACCAACCACGATTCATAAAGAAATTAAAGAGGTTGTTTCTAATGAGATTGAGAATAAGACTCAAAAGCCTAAGATGAGTAAGAAAGAAAAAGATAGTGTTTTGGCAACTTTAGAAGAAGAGATGCGAGAAGCTGCAAAAAATTTGGACTTCGAGCGTGCTATGGAACTTAGAGATATTATATTTGAAATGAAAAGTAACTAGATTTTGAACTAGTTACTTTTTTGTATTTTTCTATAGATTTTTATCTAAATTTTAATATAGCATTTTTCTTTTATAAAATTCTTTATTTTTGTTTTGTTTTTTCCTTCGTAATAGGGAATAAGCAAGCTTTTAAATTCTTCTGTTAATTCGGCTGGTATGACTATGATACCTTTACCTTTTCTAATTAGATAGTGATTACTAAATAAGACAGAAGTTCTTTTATTACCATCAATAAATATTTGCTTCTTCATGACATATAATAGTAATTCAATAGCTCTGTCGACTTCACTCATCTTTTTGCTAAATATATTATCTAAATCTTCTTTAATGACGCTTTCTATCGGTAAGGATGGCTGCCATGAAGTTCCGCCAATGGTTACAGGAACACTTCGAAGCTTTCCGGCAGAATAATAAAAGCCCTCTTCTATTAATTTATTTATTTCACATAATAAAGCAAAATTGGTAGGACTTAATATAACTGATTTATTTAGTATAAATTCCCAAGCATGTTTTAAATTTACGATTTTCATGATGTCTTCGCTTGTCATATTATTTACTTTGCCACCTTCGATAATACTTTCGGTATCAGCATAAGTCGTTGCTACACCTTCTAATATGGCTTGTTTATAAATTGTGTCTACTAAGTGCCTTTTGGCATAATCTATATTTTTTTCAATTTCAGGGCTTAATTCTTCTTCTGTATAATTTAGTTTTTTTAAACCTCTGGTAATTTGATTGATATTTTTTTTAATTTCTCTTGCCCTTATGTTGTTTTTTAATATTAAATTGTATAACTCATCAGAATATTCCCCTACATATTTGGTTAAAAGCCGACCGTCTTCTCGGTAATGGACGTATAAATACTTATTAGAACCGCTTTCTCTTATTTCTACTGATCCATATGTAAGTGTTGATAATTCATGCAGCAATGTTTGTCTAGTTTGCAAAAGAGTTATAATTTCACCTTTTTCTTTCATAATATCTCCTTTATTAATGTGAAACATTTTTGGATTTTTAATATGTTTTTGTTTCACATATTTATTATAACACAAAATATAAAAAATGTGAAACATTTTTTGCTTTATTTGCGTGTTTTGTTTCACATTTGCGCTATTTTAAGAATCCTTTAATGATTACTTCTTCGGCCTCACTCTCGCTTAGACCTAAAGACATCAATTTATTTAATTGATCTCCGGCAATTTTGCCTATTGCTGCTTCATGTATTAAGTTGGCATCGACATTTTTCGCATAAATCTCTGGAATGGCTTTCACTTGCCCGTTATCTTTAATAATAGCATCACATTCTACGTGTGCATAGCATTTGGTATTTCCCGTAATATTGGAAATAAACTCTTGATAAGATGATGCTTCAGCAACACTACGACTCGTTACATGAACACTTGAATTTTCACCATTTAAGTTAACAATAAATTCTGTTTTAGCTCTCTCTTTTCCTGTCGTAAGTATTTTTTCAGATACTTCTAAAGTAGCATTATCTTCTAACTCTGCTTTGGTAATTCGAATCGTGTCATCTACTCCTTTTATTTGCGTACTATTCATATTCATTTGAGAGTTCGGTTTCATGTAAATTTTGGTAGTTGGGTTTAGAATCTTTTTCCCTGTTCCTTTCCCTTCGCCATAATGCTTTTCGACGTATTTTACTTTCGATCCTTCCTCAAGATAAAAACGGTGGATTCCATCGTGTTCGCTAGTTTTGTGTAAATCATTGTGAATGCCACATCCAGCCATAATGATGACATTCGCATTTTTACCTATGTGAAAATCGTTATAAACAACATCGGTTAGGCCACTTTCGGTAATAATCACCGGTATATGAACGATACCAAAAAGTGTATTTTCTTTGACATAGATGTCAATTCCACTGTTGTCCTCTTTCGTTACAATACTAATGTAATCGTTTACTTTACGCATGATGCCTTTGCCGTTTTTACGAATGTTGTAAGCATCAGCACTTTCATTAAACGAATCATTTATCTCGTGTAATAGTTCTTTATCTTGTTTATTCATTTTCCCCTCCTTTTAGACAATCGGTACTTAAAATACTGTTTAGCATTGTGTCTTTCGTTCCTACCGTCTTGATTTTGCCTGCTTCTAGTAAAATAATGGCATCAGCAATGGCAAGTATGCGCTCTTGGTGTGATATCACTATAGTTGTACCTGCAGCTTTGCTTCTTAATTCCTTAAACACTTCAGTTAAGTATTTAAAACTCCATAAATCAATACCTGCTTCTGGTTCATCGAATATAGAAACACTAGGGGATCTTGCTATTACGGTTGCAATTTCAATTCGCTTTAATTCTCCTCCGGATAAAGAGCTATTTAATTCACGATCAATGTATTCTTTGGCACATAAACCAACTTTGGATAAAATATTACAAGCATCTTTTTTCCCTACTTCACTTCCGGTCGCAATTTTTAATATATCATATACGGTTAGGCCTTTGAATGTTACTGGTGTTTGGAAGGCAAAAGATATGCCTAATTTAGCCCGTTCATCGACACTTAATTTAGTAATATCGCGTCCATTATAAGTAATACTTCCGGAATCTGGTTCGATTAAACCCATAATTATTTTGGCTAATGTTGATTTTCCACTGCCATTGGGACCAGTGATACAATAGAATTTATTATCATCCAATGTTAAATTTATATCATTTAATATCGTTTTATTGTCTCTTTTGAAACTTATATTTTTTAATTCTAACATATTAATCCTTTCTATTTGAGCTTTTTGCTCTGTTTTTATTATATAATTTGCCTATTTAATTGTCAATAAGAGAAGTTTGTGTTATAATTAGCTGAGTGATTTAAGTGGGAGGTGGAGTATGAAAACTTATAAAGCTAATTTACCAAAGGGTGTTAAAAAAACTTTTGCTAGAAAAAAAGGAGTAAAAGTTAGACTTATTAATAAAAATTTAAAGAAAAATAAATAATGTTGATAATCGTTTAGTTATCAACATTTTTTGGTGTTCTTTATATAATCCAACAAATTATCAAAGTTATCAATGATAAATTGTTCTGTTTCCTTAGAATAGTAAATGATATCATATTCTTTGGTTGGAGAGGAAATATGACCAATATGCATTCCTAACTTTCTTCCTGTTTCGGTTGGTTTTTTAACGAGTTTTCCTCTTTCTTCTTCGACTTTAAGCAATCCGATTTCCATAAGCCAACTAACCATGTCAGTTACTTTAAGTTTAGCCATATCAAAATCCGGTATTAATTGATTTATCTTGCGAACAATTTTTGTAATGGAAATGGGATAGATGGTATATTCATATTTTGCTAAAGTAGTCGCTGATAAGTAAAATGGCTTTTTATTTTTCTTAGATACTTTTAAATCATTATCAATTAACTTTTTTAATACTGAATTGACATAAAATAAGCATCTTGCTATTCTTACATTATTAATTAAGTCGTCTTTTTTGGCTAATTCGTTTGTTGTTGGATCAATACCATTAGCCATTTTTTCAATGTATTCTTGGGCATGTTTTAATACTTTATTATTCATTAGATTTTTCCCTCTCTTTTGTATGGTTTAATATTGTAATACAAAATCGGGGTTTTGTCTAGTTTTTTAGAAAGAC
>CALVHK010000058.1 GCA_944327405.1 uncultured Bacilli bacterium
CTGTGATGTATTAAAATACAGCAGAAAAAAACGAACCGTGAGGTTCGGCGGATTAACGTGAGTTAATTCTTATGTTCTGAGCAAACATCGAGTATAAATAATTCTAAAGCATTATATTTTTCCAATTTACCACTTTTAATTTTTAAGTCTAAATCCGTTAATTTAACCAATATTTCTTCCAGTTCTTTAATTTTATAAGGGAAAGATTCTTTTAAATATTTTTCTAACTGCCAATCCATCAACTTTAATTCATTTAATATTTCATATTCTCTTTTATTTTGTTCTAATAATTTTTTAATATTTAGCATAATTCTAAAGTCTCTAGCAATTAAAGAAATTAAAACAGTAGGTTCTACTTTCATAATTTTTAGATCATTTAATACTGCTAAACTTTTTTCTAAATCACCATTCACGATGGCATCAACAAACAAGAAATTATTGGTATTAATCCCTTTTGATACAATATTTTCAACATCGCTATATTTAATATAACAAGGATTATTATAATACAAAATAATTTTTTCTACTTCATGCATAACTAAATCATAATTACTGGAATTATTGCTGATGATATATTTGACAGTATCTTTATCGATTTTATAACCTAATTTTTTTAAATAAGCTTCTACTCTATTTTCAATTTCATAAAATTTTAAATTCGGAATAGTAATGATTTCATATTTTTCTTTCATTACTTTTGTTAGTTTTTTTCTGGAATCTAATTTTTCATTACAAATAAAAATCAAACTAGATAAAGAGTTGGGATTATTAAAATAATTTAATAACTTTTCTATATTTTTTTCATTTAATTTACCAGTACCAAAAAAGCTCGCATTTCTAGCAATAATAAACTTTTCTTCCTCAAACATCGAAAAATATCCAGCCTCAAGAAGAACGTCTTCTATTGAATTCACATTCATATCAAAAGAAGTAACATTTTTATTGTCTTTTACAATTTTATTAATTGCTTCATTTACTAATAATATACTCTCACCATTAATTAATACTATCTTCATAACTACCACTTCCTAATTATAACATTAAATTTCTAAAATATATAGTTCAAGATGAAGAAATTTGATATTTTTTCAAGCTAACTTATACGAAACACTACGGATTACAGGTTTCAATATAAAGTTGATTATTTTTGATTTTAAAACCAATCGTTCCATCTTCATCCGTCCGATAGATATTCGAATGAGCTAAGTTATGAATAACTTCACTATGGGGATGTCCATACCGGTTATTTCTACCAACAGAAATTATAGAATATAAAGGATGAATATGATTAATAAAATCCCTACTAGAGCTAGTATTACTTCCATGGTGGCCTACTTTTAATATATCAATATTAGGAATTTGGTATTTTTCTCTAATATCCTTTTCAACATCTACTCCAGCATCTCCCATAAAAAGTAGATCAATGCCATCAATTACGGTATATAAAACAATCGAGTTATTATTTTCTTCACCATAATCTTCCTCATTTAAAAAATAAAATGTATTATTTCCAAGTTGAAGTGCAGAAGTATTCTGTTCGTATGAAATATCATGCTCATTCAACACTTCAATAAGTTCTAATTCTAAATCATTATATTCTCCGTTATTAAATATAACTTTATCTACTGGAAAATTATTAACTAAGTTAATTGCTTCCCCTATATGATCGTAATCTCCATGACTACAAATGAGGGCATCAAGCCGAGTAATTCCTAAGCTTTTCAAAAACGTAATCGTATTCGTTGATAAATTATAGGTTTTGCTTCGTTCTTCCCACTCTTCACTTGTAAAACTCACTTTTCCACCGGTATCAATCATTAGTGCATAGCTTGCATTAGAACCAATAATAACCGCTGAATCACCCTGCCCGATGTCTAGAAAATAAACATAAGCATTGCTATCCATATAGGGCATTATTTTATAGATAATTACTAATAAGAAGATAATCACTAAATATTTGATCCCTATTTTATAGATTAAAAATACAGCCGCATAATAAATGAGGATAAAGATAATACCAATTTTAGGGACAACGAGATTTACAGCAAAAAGATTGAGGAAATGACTTAAAAACTCTAAAATATTTATCCCTAAACATAATATTCCATCTAAAAACGGAAATAAGAATGTAAGTAAAGTAAGAGGAAATAAAATACTGCTTACCAAAGGAACAATGATTAGATTATTTAAAATAGTTAAAATATTCACTTCATAAAAATTATAAATCGTCACCGGAAAACTAAATAAAAAAGCAATGGCACTTACCTTAAATAACTTCATAAAATAATTCCCAGTAATCTTTTTACTAAATAAAATTAACCCAAAAGAAGTTAGGAAGGAATAAATAAATCCTAAATTATAAATATAAAAAGGATTAATAAGGATTAGAAGCAAAAAAATTAAATACAAGACATAAACTGTTTTTAATCGTAAATCAAGTTTCTTATTAATTAACAAAAAGATATAAAGCAAGCTTCCTCGAACTACCGATGGTGTAAAACCAATTAAGAACATATAAAAGAAAAGAAATAAAACAATAAAAATATTGCCAATACTCTCTTTAATATGAAACTTTTGAAACAGCTTTGTTAAAAGCATCGTTAAAATACCAATATGCATCCCTGATACAGCAAACAAATGCGTTGTTCCATTCATCTGATAATCCTGATAAACATCTCTGGTAATATAATCCGTCTCACCTAAAATAAAAGCGTATAAATAAGCGGATGAGTCACCAAGCCCCTGAATTCTTTTGATAAATGCATTTTTAATATCATTGAGGAAGCTTGCTTTATAAGATATGTTAATTTCTGAAACTGAAAAAGTAACGTAGATTTGATTGTTGTATAAATACTCTTTATAGTTAAATGTATTGGGTATCGTATTATTATAAGCGCTAGAAATAATGCCCTTAATATCTACCGTTGCCCCAATTAACATATTTTCTTCTAAATACTCTTTTTCCTCCAGAGTATCGATATAATAAGTAGCTTGAATTTTCTCTTCTCCCTGAAGTGTCATACTAAGTTTATTTCCGTCTATGTTATAAGAGAGTACTTCACCTCGAAATTCAGTGGTATTTTCATCTAGCTTACTTTCATAAGTAATAAACTGAGTAAAAACAAGAATATAAAAAACAATAAAGATTAAACTAATCGTAACGAATATTTTAGACTGTAATATAATTCTTAATGTTTGCAAAAATGGCATCGCCAATACCACTTACATTCATAATATCTTCAATGCTTGCAAAATTACCATTACTCTTTCGGTATTCAATAATTGCCTGTGCTCGTGCTTCTCCTATTCCCGCTAAAGTTTCAAGTTCACTTTGACTAGCAGTATTAATATTTACAAGTCCAGATGATTCACTCTCGCCCTCAGAAGTAGTAGTATTCTGATCTCCAGGAATAATAATACTTTCTGATTTCTCAACGCAATCATTAATGTCGTAACTTAGAGAACTACAAGTAGCCTCAGTATTTATAACTGGATTTAATGACTCAGTCTTTAAAGTTGTACTTATCTCTTCCGTAGTATAAATATAAATAACCATTTCATCACTTACTCTTTTACTCAAATTAATACCATCTTGATAAGCATTATCTAAAAAACCACCAGCAAGTGTAATAACATCACCAACGATACTACCATCTTTTACTTCATAAACGCCAGGATTTACAACTGCCCCTTTTATATCCACATAAATAGTAGCATTTTCTAATTGTTCTGATATTTCTTCTTCCTCTACACTAGCCAGTAAATTTTCATTGGTAATCACCTCAGTCTCTTCATTATAAAAAATGTTGTAGCAAGAAAGAGCAATACAAACTAAAACCAATAAAACCAAAACAACATCTTTTCCATATTTTTTCAGAAAAAATAGCATATCTTCCATCTTAGACCTCCTTTCCGCGACCATTGTAACAGAAAAAAATCTAAAAATCAAAAGTCAGATTTTATATATTTCACCAGCCAAATTAACTATTTCCGCTAGCAAAATTAATATAATTTGACACAAAATAAATACAGATTACCTCTTTTTTCTACTTTTAAATAAAAATGCAAAAAAGAATAAAATGAATAAAAAACAGATACTGGCAATTAATGGTGCAATATAATCTGGCATATAAGTATCGGTACTAAGCTCAAGTGAAGCAAAATAATCTTCCATATTCGTCGCTGTATCACTCTTCATTTTATACACCTCTAAATAATAGCTCATCATTTCTTCATCATTGTAAACTGTAATCACTACTTCCGTCACATCATCATTTAATTCATTATTAAAAATAGAAATCTGATCCTCTTCGTCTATTTCGTATTCAAGTTTTAATTCTGTATCATCACTTGTCATATTCACCGTATATCTCGTATTTAGGGAATCAAATTTAACCGATAATTCTCCATTTAATATTGAAAGTTTTTTTAGCATACTTCCCACCTAAATTTAGTTTAAACAAAAAAAGAAAGTTTATGCTTTCTTAAATTAATTTCAGTAATATTTCATTCATGACATATAATTTTTTCGGATTAATATAAACATAACCATCTTTATAAATTAAATCTCCACTTTTAATTAGTGGTTTGATTGGAAATATATTTTGCATATTTTCCTCAAACTTATCGAAGAAATGTTCTAAATTGATTCCTTCTAGTTTTCGAAATCCCAAAATAAGTTCATTTTCCATATTATCGACTTTACTCATTAGAGATTTACTGCTTACAAAATTACCCTTTAAGTATTCTGTTAAACTTTTAGTATTTTCATAACGAATCGCTGCTACATATCCACTAGCACCTACGCCAAAACCATAATACTCTAGATTATTCCAATAAGTAAGATTGTGACGAGATTCATATCCCTTCTTAGCAAAGTTCGACACTTCATAATGAATATATCCCTTCTTTTTTAGGATTTTACAAATGGTATCATACATTTTAAAGTCTTGTTCTTCTGAAATCGGTTTTACTTTATTTAATCCAACCAATGTATTCTTCTCAATAATAAGACTATAAGTACTAATATGTTCTGGTTTTAATTTTAACATTTTCTTCAAATCTTTTTTTAAAACTTTAATGGTCTCACCCGGTATAGCATACATTAAATCCACATTGATATTTTTAAAGCCAATTGTTCTTAGTATTGCCATTTTCTTTTTCGCATCTTTAAAATTACTTTCTCGCCTCATAAATTCTAGCTTTTCAGGATCAAACGATTCAATTCCAATACTAAGTCTATTTACTCCATGATCGTATAAAAACCGGAACTTTTCTTCCGTTATATCATTTAAATTACATTCAAAGGTAAACTCAAGTGATGCACTCTTATGAAATTTATCTAACACTTTAAATAGAGCCTCTAATTCACTTAAATCTAAACTACTAGGTGTTCCCCCACCAATATAAAGGGTATCGATTTCTTCTCCTAGATAAGAATTATCAATTTCACTTTCTATTTTTTCTAAATAAGGGCCAACCCAATCATGATTATATACTACTTTACAAAAATCACAATAAGAACAAATACTATTGCAAAAAGGAATATGAATATAAACTGATTTGATTTTCTCCATTATCCTCACCTACCTTTAAAACCAATATTATTCATTCTGTGTTCTTTTAATTTTAAACATACTGCTTTCTTTGTTTCCATAGATATATCATCTAAATCATTGATCCGTCTTGTTAAATCACGATAGATAGTCATTTCTGTAGAGTGAAGAATAGCAGCGATTTCTTCTACCGTTAAATTATGTGCTACTAATAAATAAACTGCTTCTTTAACTCTTTTTTGAGCTTCAATATCTTTATGGATGCTTTTCGCCTTCTTTGCTTCCAATCTTTGCATGACAAGAAGATACAATGTTTCATTTACAGAATTTAAAACGTTATTAAACTTATCTCTTAGGGTAACATGAGAAAAATCACAATATTGATCGCAAAAAGCGCGTAAAGATAAATCGCTTTCCAGAAAATGACTAGCAATATAAGCAATCGTTGCTGAATTCGCATCATTTATCGAATACTTCTTCATTCCTATTCATCCTCCCCACTTAACACTGCTAAAAAGGCCTCTTGAGGAACTTCAACCGAACCAACCATTTTCATCCTCTTTTTTCCTTCTTTTTGCTTTTCAAGAAGTTTCCGTTTCCTTGATACATCGCCACCATAACATTTTGCTAAAACATTCTTACGCATGGCACTAATTGTTTCTCTAGCAATGACTTTCGAACCAATACTTGCTTGAATCGGTGTTTCAAACATCTGTCTAGGAATTAACTCTTTAAGCTTTTTTACAATCTTTCTTCCTCGTTCATAAGCAAAATCTTTATGGACGATAACGCTTAACGCATCAACAACTTCGCCATTTAATAAAATATCCATTTTAACTAAGTTTGATTCTTGATAGCCACTAATCTCATAATCAAAAGAAGCATAACCTTTTGTATAACTTTTGAGTTTATCAAAAAAGTCATAAACAATTTCCGATAAAGGAAT
>CALVHK010000059.1 GCA_944327405.1 uncultured Bacilli bacterium
TTTTTAAAATCTTACTAATTTATATTCTTTTTCTTCTTTAAAGTCCTTTAAATATTGTCTTAGAAAGACTAGTTTCTCTCTTTCAGTTTTAAAGATTAAGTCACCTAGTTCCATTGCTTGCTCGAAGTATATTTTGTTATCTAAAACATCATAGGTTTGACTTAGACGAAAGTTTATTAAGTCTTCGTTGTAATTTTCACTTTTAGCATATTCAATTAAACTTTTAAATAAATTAAAGTTGTTATACCAAATATTGGGATTTAGTGTGCCATTCGGTGTTCGAAATTCAATAGTATCTTTGTCTGGGTTTCCCATATTTGATAAGTTAAGGCCTCTTTTCTTTCCTAAATTGAAAATAAATTTTAGATTAGCAAATTTATCTTGATAAGTTAAATTTAGAGATTTTATAAGTCTTTTATATTCACTACTTACAGGTTTTGCGTAAACAAATAATGTATCTCTAGCATAAGCATATTCTCCATAAGAAAAACGATAGATGATATGTTCGTAAGCAGTCCAAAGTTTTAGAAATCTTAGGAAATAACGAGAGTTATTCTCAAAAATATTAGCACCTATATGAATGTGAGCTCCTGTATTTAGAGATGAGGCATGGTGAGTAGTAAGAAAAGCACAAATACTTTCTATATCTTCCCATGTATTTAAAGTGTTTGTAAGTATTGGCGAAGATATTTCACCACCAAGTGAGGGATCAGTTGATGTTTTGGTGATAGCATCTTCTGTTTTACTGTACCATATAGGATAATTTGCATTAATATATTCAGTTACTAGACTTTGTAATAAATCGCGATATTCAATTTCGATACCAAATGTTAAATTTTCCATACTACCCCTTCTTTTGGTTGTCTATTTTAGCAGATAATCGTGTTTTTGTCAAAAAAAGAACTAGTGCTTGACTAGTTTTCTTCTTTATTTAATCCATATTTATTCATGAATTTTTCAATATTTCCAGTTTTCTTAGCTTTTCCTTGTGCTCCGGTATAGAATGGATGACATTCACTACAAATTTCAACTTGGATATTTTCTTTTGTTGAATGAGTTTTAAATGAAGCTCCACATGCACAAGTAATTGTTGCTTCTTTCATTTCTGGATGGATTCCTTTTTTCATATTATTACCTCCCGCCATATCAAAATTTTTGACATAGTAAATTCATTTGTCTTAAGTATTATATCATATTTTTGAAACTTTACAACATTTTTTTGATTTCATTATATATTTCTTTGTGGCCTAAATAATTTATGTAATAGCTGTCAGTAGTTAAAAAATACTCTTGATTCATCATTATTTTGTTTATGTCGACAAATAAAAAGCCGTTCGTTAAAGCGATATCTCTAATGCTGGCATTTAACTTTTCCACGGTTAAAAAATCGTTTTTTCCCCAGGCATAAAGACTTACTATGATTACTTTCTTTTGATTTAACATGCTTATCATGCTTAATAATTCTTCTAAATCATGCAAATACTCTTCTTTGATTTGGTTAGTGATCTTAGTGGTTGCTAATTCGTCCATGCCTATTGCAACCGTTAAGATATCCGCTTCATTAATTGCTTGTTTTATTTCAATTTCTTCGTTTTTTATTGTAATCGATCTATTTTCTTTAATCTCGTAAATTAGTTCTTTGATTGTTTTTCCCGCATTGGCAAATTCGTGAATATATCTTTTTAATTTATGCTCGGTTTTATAATCATTGCTTAAATAGTCGTTGAAACTAATCCCTTCTATTCCGTATGCAGTCATGCCTAGAGATAGGCCATCACCAATGGAGACAATTGTGATTTCACTTGTTTGGGTAAAACAGTAGATAATAATGGAAAGTATGGCACCTAGAAGAGCAATGGCTATTATCTTTTTTTTCATATTTCACCTCAAAAAAAATATAGTACACTATACTATATTTCTTTGATTTCGATTTTAGCACCAACTTGAGCTAGCTTCTCCTCAATATTTTCATAACCTCTTAGTATATGTTCGACATCGTTGATAACGGTTGTTCCAGTAGCAGTTAGTCCTGCTAGAACTAGGGCTGCTCCTCCTCGAAGGTCAGTAGCTACTACTTCGTCACCATGAAGCTTACTTGGACCAATAATCATCGAAGACATACCTTTTACGGTAATATTTGCACCCATCTTATTTAGGGATGGAACATGACCCATACGGTTTTCCCAAATGGTTTCTTCAAATAAAGAAGTTCCATTTGCTTGGGTTAATAATACACTCATCGGTTGGCCGATGTCTGTTGGAAATCCGGGATAAACTAAAGTCTTGATGTTTGTTGGTTTTAAATTATCCACTTTACTTATCACTATGTTATCTTCATTGATTGTGATGTCTGATGCCATATCTTTTAGTTTTGATGTTAGTGCTTCTAAATGTTTGGGAATGATGCTTTTTATACATAGATTTTTACCAACTAATGCTCCTAAAATGATGTATGTTCCAGCTTCTATCCGGTCTGGTAGGACGGTAATTTCACCACCATGAAGCTTATTTACACCAACAATTGTTATTTCATCCGTTCCAGCACCAGTGATATTTGCTCCCATGCTGATGAGATAGTCCGCAATATTTTCAATTTCCGCTTCTTTAGCCGCATTATGAATAATGGTTTTTCCTTCAGCTAAGACACTCGCAAACATCAAATTAATGGTGGCACCAACACTTTGAAATCTTAAATAAATGTCGGTTCCGATTAGTTTGTCGGCTTTTAAAATGTATTTATTTCCTTCCGTTGTGACGGTAGCTCCTAAAGCTTTGAACCCATCAATGTGAATATCAATGGGTCTAGCTCCTATATTACAACCACCAGGAATATAAATTTCGACATATTTTTCGCGGCCAAGTAAAGCCCCCATGAAGTAATAGGAAGCACGAAGTTTCTTGGAATGCTCTTCATCTATTAGAGTATTCTTTAAATTTGTCGTATCAATTTTTAAAGTACTCTCCTCTAAATCGACATCACAATTCAATATTTTTAATATGTCTATTAATGCATCACGATCGGATATATTTGGTACGTTCTTAATTGTCGAAGTTCCATTTGCTAAAATAGATGCCGGTATTAACGCTACCGCACTATTTTTTGCTCCCCCAATATGAATATCCCCTGTTAAAATATTATTTCCTTCAATTACCATTTGTTTCATTTACAACACACCCTTATCTTAAGAAAATTTTTAGTATAAGTAGGCACTTATACTATTTTTTATGATTAATATTTTTTTTGGTGCATAATTATTTTTTTATAAATTATCTAATATAACTATATCTTTTAATTTAAGGTTTGTCAAACCTTTTTGTACTTTTTGTGTCTAATTTGAATAAATTTTGTTAAATTATCCTTAATTAGGATAGGTGATAAAATTGAAAAAGCTGATTGTTATCCTATTTTTTATTAGTTTGGGGGTTGTCCTTTTTAATAACGAAGAAGAAATTATTATACCAAATAATGCGATAAGATTCCGGGTGATTGCTAATAGTGATTCTTTAGGCGATCAAGCAGAAAAGATGATGATTAAAGAAAGTGTTGAAGAAAAAGTTTATGAACTGATTCATGGAGCAGATAATGCTAGTGAAGTAAGAAGTATTATCAAAGATAACATGGATACGATTAAGGATATTGTTAGTGATTATCAAGTTCCTTATCAAATTTCTTATGGAAATAATTATTTTCCAACAAAATATTATAAAGGACTTACTTATCCGGCGGGTAACTATGAGTCTTTGGTGATTACTTTGGGTGAAGGAGCTGGAGATAACTTCTGGTGTGTCTTATTTCCTCCTCTTTGTTTACTGGAAAATAGTGAATCTGATGTTAGCGATGTAGAATATGAGTTGTATGTAAAAAAGTTACTAGAAAAGTTCTAAAACTTAGACTTCCTAATAATATTAATTAGGAGGTTACTCATTGAAAGAACTTTTTAGTATAATCCTTATTGGCCTTGCTTTATCCATGGATACTTTTTCTTTGTCTTTAGGTGTTGGTATGTTTGGAGTTACTAACAAGAAAGCCTTAAAACTTGCTCTAATTGTGGGTGCTATGCATTTTGTTATGCCTTTTTTGGGAATGATACTTGGGGATAAGTTGATTCAAATCTTCGAGATAAAATATGATATTCTCCTTGGGTTTATCCTTATCATTATTTCTTTACAGATGGTTGTTGATATCATAAGATGCGAAGAAGAAAAGTTTAATTTATCCCTTATTGGCATGCTTGCTTTTGCTTTTGGGGTGAGTTTGGATAGTTTTTCTTTAGGTTTGGGATTAAAAGCAATTACTTCTAATATTTATCTTGCTATGAGTGTCTTTGCCGTTTGTAGTTTTCTTTTTACCTATTTTGGTATTGTTGTGGGTAGAGTTGCCAATAAAATACTGGGTATCTATGCTAATATTTTGGGAGCAATTATTTTGTTTGTTTTGGGGTTCCTTCATTTGATATAAAAAATCCTAGAAAAAAATCTAGGACTATCATTATTTTGCTTCTATTCTTTGGAATAGAATCGTTGGTTCATTTAGGTTTAAACCAGTTTCTAAAGCTCCAAAGTTACTTATACTTTCATAACTGGTCTCTTTGGTGTTTAACTCATCGAGTATTTTCTTGCTGGTATCTGGTATAAAAGGACTTAAAAGAATTGCACAAATACGAATAGATTCTAATAAGTTATATAATACCGTTGCTAGTCTATCCTTTTTGCTTTCATCTTTAGCTAGAGTCCATGGGGTTGTCTCATCAATATATTTATTACAACTTCTTAATACTTCCATGATCTCTTCTATTGCTTCATTAACTTTTAAGCTATTCATTTTAGCCTCAACAATATCTTTTAGAGCTAGAACACTACTTATTAAATCATTGTCAACATCTTCTGTAACTTTCGGATTGCTTACAATTCCTTCAAAGTATTTATGTGACATGGTAATTGATCTATTTACAAGATTTCCTAAAGTATTCGCTAAATCACTGTTTGTTCTAGAAATAAGGGCCTCTTCAGAGAAATTGCCATCACTTCCAAAAGGTACTTCTCTTAGAGCATAATATCTTACCGCATCCACTCCATAAGAATCAATGTATTCTCTTGGATCTTTATAGTTGCCTAAGCTTTTTGAAATTTTACCACCATCAATTTTTAACCAGCCATGGCCAAATACTTGATGAGGTAGAGGAAGATCTAGAGCCATTAACATACAAGGCCAAATGATTACGTGGAATCTCACTATTTCTTTTCCCACTAAGTGAAGATCAGCAGGCCAGTATTTTTTCATTAAAGTATCCTCTTCTGGGTATCCTAAGGAAGTAATATAATTAGATAAAGCATCTACCCATACATAGACAACATGTTTCGGATCAAAATCAACAGGTATTCCCCAAGTAAAACTTGTTCTTGATACACATAAATCTTCTAGTCCGGGATTGATAAAATTATTTAACATTTCATTTTTACGTGATAATGGTAAAATAAAGTCCGGATGCTCATCATAGTATTTTACTAATCTGTCTTGATATTTTGATAGTTTGAAAAAGTATGCTTCTTCACTTACTAATTTTACTTCTCTTCCACAATCCGGACATTTGCCATCAGAAGCTTGAGATTCCGTCCAAAATGATTCACAAGGAACGCAGTATAATCCTTCATATGTTCCCTTATAAATATCACCTTGATCGTATAATTTCTTAAATATTTTTTGTACCCTTCTTACATGATCTTCATCCGTAGTACGTATAAAATAATTATAAGAAATATTTAGTGACTTCCATAAGTCTTTAGCATCTTCGATAATTTTATCGACATATTCTTTTGGGGTTACGCCAGCTTCCCGTGCTTTCTTTTCAATTTTTTCACCGTGTTCGTCTGTACCCGTTTGGTAATATACATCATATCCGGTTAGCCTTTTGTACCTAGCGATAGAATCAGCGATAATTGTTGTGTAACAATGGCCGATATGAAAATTAGCACTTGGATAATAAATTGGTGTCGTAATATAAAATTTTTCTTTCACTTTCTTCTCCTCCTTTAAAATAAATAAAAAACCATAAACTAAGGACGAGTAAACCCCGTGGTACCACCTTAATTCATGATTTTATTCATGCACTTTCCTATTATAACGGATAGATCCGCTTAAACTCCAGAGTCATCTTCCTTATTCCTTAGTGTTTATTTCCATCAGCCATAAACTTTCTTTAAGCATAAGTAATAAGTACTCATTCCTTCAACATTTAATGGTTTCATTATAATATATGTATTATTAAAATGTCAAGTACAAGTTTCATTGAAAATTTTTGCCGTTTTGGCACTTTTTTTCAATTTATTATATATCTAGTTTTTGAGAGAAAATACTTGATACAAATTTACCAATAATCACTTCATCTTTTAGAGGAGATTCACTAACCATGATAATTAGACCAATACT
>CALVHK010000060.1 GCA_944327405.1 uncultured Bacilli bacterium
GTACTACGACCAATATATAAAACATGAGTTCCGTCTTCTTCAAATAAAGCTACAGCTTCATCAACATTTACTTCGTTCATATCACTTACATCATATGTAGTTGTTGTGTTCTCCGATTCACTTGAAGAACTACTTTGATTATTAGAACTATTATCGCTATTTCCTCCATCTTTAAAATATAAGCCAATAATTAAAATAAACATAATAATAAAGCCTAGTATAACAATAAATGTCAAGTTTCTAATTTTTTCTTCCATAATTAAAAATTCCTCCTCTTTTATACGCTATGTATTATACTCTAAAATACTTAAAAAAGCAAGCTTTTTTACTTGCTAATCAACTACGGTTGCGTAAACACTATTTTCGCTAGCATTATATTCTAGTTTTACCTTGGTATCGTTTAGATTTTTAGATGAATCCGTGGGATCAGTAAGTAGGCCATCTTCATTTCCTATTAAATATCCGGCTTCAATTAAATCTTCTACACTTATATATGTAGTATTTGTCTCTTCAAATAAAGAAGTATTTGCTAAAGCATAATCTTCAGCTTGAATCTCAATTAAATAATTTACTTCTTTTACGGCATCAGCGCCATTAACAGCAAAAGCATAAGATGTTTTGTTGATCGTTACAAATGCTACAATTCCTAGCAACACAATTACTACTAAAATTTCTATCTTAGAATATCCTAACTTATTCATTTTATTTTACCACCTTGATAAGTATAACATAAGTAAAAAAATTTTAAAAGTCTTTATTAGAGTAGTTTTCTAAATTTTCCGACATTTTTCTTTCACTTTACATTTATTTTGTAAACTCTTTTATGATTTTGTATTTTTGTATTAACTCTTCTAGACTAACAGTAGCATTAGCAGGACTAGTACTTGGTAAGGTAATTGTTTCTATTTTTATTTCTTTCATGTGTTTGTGAAATAAATTTGATGCTGTCTTGCCGTTTAAAATAATCAGTTCTATTGGGCTTATATTCAAAATCTTGCTGATATCATTTGGGATTACATCTTTAATTGTAGCATCACTAGAACCAGTGATGCTACAGGAAGCACACACATCAAATAAAGCAATTTTATGAGTGCGTAAAAATTCTTTTTTATCCTGAATCTCTTCATCATATATTTGGGATAACATGGGCCAAAAGCGATTTTGGGGATGAGCATAGTAAAAGCCTTCACTTCTTGATGCAACACTTGGGAAAGAGCCTAGTATTAAAACTTTCGAATCTTTATTGTAAAAGGGAGGTATCGTGTGATGTTCCATCATTTTAAAAAAATATTATTTCTTATCTTTCATAACCTCCATTAATGTTGTACCAAATGTAGCTACATCTTGCAGATTCGCTGGTATAATGATTTTTGTTGATTGACCGTCTGCTACTTTACTTAAAGCTTCATAACTCTTTAGTGTTAATACTGCCCCATCGGCTTTGGCATTTTTAAGCATTTCTAGTCCCTTTGCTTCGGCTTCTTTTATTTTTAACATGGCCTCTGCTTTTCCTTCCGCTATTTTAATAGCACTTTCCGCTTCAGCCTCAGCTCTAAGAATTGCACTTGCTTTTTCTCCTTCAGCGATTAAAATGCTTGATTTTTTCTCCCCTTCAGCTTGAAGTATTTTTTCTCTTCTTTCTCTTTCTGCCCGCATTTGTTTTTCCATCGCATCTTGAATATCTCTTGGAGGCAAGATATTTTTTACTTCGACACGGTTTACTTTAATTCCCCATGGATCCGTCGCTTCATCTAAAATAGCTCGCATTTTACTATTAATGATATCTCTACTTGTTAGCGTTTGATCTAGTTCTAATTCACCAATAATGTTTCTTAGAGTTGTTGCTGTTAAGTTTTCAATCGCACTTACCGGAGCATCCACTCCATAAGTAAATAGTTTTGGATCCGTTATTTGATAATATACCACGGTATCTATTTGCATGGTTACATTATCCTTCGTAATTACTGGTTGGGGAGCAAAGTCTTTTACCGTTTCTTTTAGGCTTACTACCTTTGATACACGATCAACAAAAGGAATTTTTACATGCAAACCATTTTGCCAAGTTGTGTAGTAACTTCCAAGTCGCTCAATTACATAAGCTTTCGCTTGAGGTACAATTTTGATATTAGGTATTACTAAAATAATAATTAGTACTAAAATTGCAATTAATATTTCCATTATTTAACACTCACCTTTCTAACTACTAATTTCACACCGTCAATGGATTCTACAAAAACCGTGGTGCCAACACTGATTTTCTCATCACTAATGGCACTCCATTTTTTGCCATCCACTTTCACTTCCCCTATTTTAAATTTTGTGATTTCTTCGGTCACAATTCCTTCCATACCAATTACCCGGTCTAAGTTTGTCGATACTTTCTTCTTGCTTAATTTCTTTACTAAATATGGTCTTGTTAAAAGCATGAGAACTAGACCTAAACAAACAAATATAGCAAATTCGATATAAAAGGAATCTACAACAAACGACATAAATAGACTAACTATTGCACTTATTATAAACCAAACACTTACTAAGTTAATCGTTATTACTTCTAATATGGTTAGAAGAATGATAATGATTAACCACATAATCCACATACTACCACCTACCTATCTAAATTATACGCTAAATTGCGAAAAAGTACAATCTATTTTCATTTTGTGTTATAATTTATGCAGGTGAGTGTTATGTTTGGAAGAATGCTATTTGTAGGACTTCGTACAAGCGATAGAAATATTATTAAAAAATTAATTCATGAGTGTCATGTTGGAGGGATTATTATCTACTCGAGAAACTATAAAACTTATGAGGAAATGATTAATTTGGTTAATTTTATTCATCAAGAAGCGGAAGATGCAGGATACACAATTTTGGTAGGAATCGACCAAGAAGGATATCGGGTAAACAGACTTCCTAAAGAAATTCATAATTTAAAAAGTCCTTATTCTTTTCATGAAAATACGGATTATCTCAAAGAACATGGACGTATTATTGCCTCTATTCTGGCATCCACTAATATCAATATGAATTTAGCACCCGTATTAGATATTAAAAGATTTGATGATAATCATCCCATTGGAGATCGTTCGTTTGGAACAACTCCCAACGAAGTTATAAAAAATACCATTCCTTATATAAATGAGTTTACGAGGCAAGGAGTCATTCCGGTTGTTAAACATTTCCCGGGACATGGAGCAACCAGCATTAATAGCCATTTTCTTCTTCCAGTCATCTTACGAACAAAAAGGTTATTAGAGGAAGATATTGCTCCTTTTAGGGAAGCTATTCAGGAAGGATGTAATGCTGTCATGGTAGGACATTTTATCATTCCTAGATTTTCTTTGTTTACTCCAACATCTTTTTCTAAAAAGTCCGTTCAATATTTAAGAAAGACTCTGGAATTTGATGGTTTAATTATGACGGATGATATTGATATGGGACCATTAAAATTATGTTCTAAAGCACGAATTATTCAGAAAGCCATTAATCGTGGTATTAATATGATTATGGTTAAATATGATGATCACTTTTTTAAGGATTATAAAAAATTAGAGAATACGAAACTTAATCAAGAAAATATCGATCATTCTTTGCAATTAATTGATGGTTTAATTAGTAAATATCAGGTTACAAATAAAGTCGTGAAAAATCATTTAAATATCAAAGAAGTGAATCAAGAAATCGATCATTTAAACAAACATGCAAAATAAGAGCTTGAAAAGGCTCTTATTTTAATTTTAATAAATGCTGCCAAGTATACATTTTTGCGGTTACAATTCCATCTTGATAAATAGATGCTAAGCTAATGTCACTCTGGTATTTCTTGATACAAGCTTTCATATCACGCCCAAACTCTCCATCGACACCACGGTTTCCTAAATCATAGCCTAGACTTTGTAAGTATACTTGAAGTGGTCTAACTGCAGGATGATTCCAGCCGGTACTTGTCGATATGGTTGGTGTTTTGGATAACGTTTCGCTTCCAGCAATACCATCGACATTCGCACCAATTGCCTCTTGTAAGTCGCGTACAAAAGTGGTGTAGTTATCTTGTTCTTCCGTACCAAATGAAAAATCATTCGTAAGATATGGTAACGGATCAACATAGCCATTTTTATAGATTGCAAAGTGAAGATTATTGCCTGTAGCATTACCCGAGTCTCCCATAGTTGCTATTACTTGTCCTTTGGATACATTATCGCCTTTACTTACTTTAATCGAGCCTTTTTTCAAGTGAAAATACCTATGTTCTATACCATTTGTTGTAATACTAATCCAGTATCCCCCGCCACTGGAATCATAGCCGGTGTAAGTTACTTTTCCAGAGGCTATTGCTACAATATCATCAACGCCATTTTTTCCAACGAAATCCATTCCGTTATGTGTGCTTCTAGACTCATTTCTGGTTTTATAATCACTAGTTAAATAATGAATGCCACTTTTTAAAACGTTATTCTTGACGTTCAGTAGTGTTGCCATCAATTTCCTCCTCTCCAATTAATCCTTCTAGAGTATCATAGATTTTCTTTGGTAGAGGAAGTCCCATTTTGGCCCAGCATTTCAGTATTACTAATCCTTCATGAGCAATAAAGAAATAAATGACAATTGTTCTTATTGCTTCACTAGAATTCATAATATGGTCTAGGAAGACTGCTAGTGATACAACCATTAAATAACCAAGATCACGAATAAGGCCTTTTAGTCCTACTAGTTTATTTAATTTATGACAATAGATTGCTTTACACCAACCGGTTATATAAACATAAAGCATGAGTATCAATAATACAATGACAGGTGTATCAAAGCCTCCTAATAAATAAGAGATTGCACTAATTATATGTTCCATAATACCCTCCTATTTATTGTATGAATTCTCATAAATATGCGGGTTGGCTTTTGTACTAGAAAAAAGAAAGTTTATTTCTAAACCCTCTTAGTTATTATACCAGCCTTATGGCCATTTAAATCTAATTCGGTATTTATATTTTCACTTACTGTTATTTCTGTTGCTAGAGTTTCATTCATGATATACTCTTTAAACATATCTACAGCATTTTTAATCTCTTCATCTCCATTGTAAGTAATCGTTATACGATCTGCTACATTGTAGTTTACTGTTTTTCTAATGTTTTGAACTTTGGATACAAACTCACGAGCAATTCCTTCTAAAATAAGTTCTTCGCTACGTACCGTATTTAGAATAACGAACAGATTATTTTCCATGCCAACATTGTATCCATCTTTCGCTGTAATACGAATATCTGTATAACTCGAATCAATTTCATAATCCGTATCATCAATTGTCACATGAATCGTTTCGTTGTTATTTAACTTAGTAATTTCTTCGTTTGTTAGATTAGCTAGAATTTCACTAAATACTTTGATATTAGCACCAAAAATTGGACCTGCTACTTTGAAGTTTGGTTTGACAAAGAAGTCCATGTATTTGTCTAGGTCATTTACAAATACGACTTTTTTTACATTTAACTCTTCTAAAATTAAGCCTTTTAAGTCACCAATTAAATTCTCTAAATCGGCATTTAACAAGCATTCTGATAGTGGCTCTCTTACCTTTATTTTCGCTTCTTCCCTAATATTTCTACCAATACTAATGAGAGTTCTAACTGTATCCATCTTCTCTTCTAAAGCATCATTAATATATTCGGTGTTATATTTAGGGAAATATGCTAAATGAACTGATTCTTCACCAGTTAGATTACGGAATAATTCTTCGCTTAAATATGGTATTACGGGAGCAATCATTTTTGATAGGCCAACAAGTACTTCATAAGTAGTACTATAAACAGCTTTCTTAGAATTATCTAGAGTACTACCCCAGAAACGATTACGATTTCTTCTAATGTACCAGTTCGATAAATCTTCTGACACAAAGTTAGTAATCGCTTTTACAACTTTGTTTAAATCATATTCATTGTATGATTCGGTTACATATTTCAGTAAGTTATGATATTTCGATAATAACCATTTATCAATTTCTTCTAAATCCTCATATGCTACTTTGCACTCATCAATGTCAATGTGATCGGTATTTGCATACAAAGCAAAGAAATTGTATGTATTCTTTAGTGGGTTAAAGAATTTAGAATAAACTTCTTTTAGTCCTTCTTCATCAAATTTAATTGGTGTCCATACAGGGCTTATATATGGCAAATACCAACGGATCGTATCGGCACCATATTTCTCCATTAAGCTAAATGGTTCAATGGCATTGCCTTTGGATTTATGCATTTTCTTGCCATATTTGTCTAGTAATAACTCATTTACTAAAACATTTTTATAAGGGCTAACTCCTTTAACGAATGTGCCAATAACAATTAAAGAATAGAACCATCCTCTGGTTTGATCGATACCTTCACAAATGAAATCTGCTGGAAA
>CALVHK010000061.1 GCA_944327405.1 uncultured Bacilli bacterium
CAAAAGAAGATTAAAGTCTTCAAATATAGACCTAAGAAGAAATATCGTAAAACTCAAGGTCATAGACAACCATACACAAAATTAGTTGTTAAGAAAATTAATAAGTAAAAATGATTAAAGTACATATTTATAAAAACAAGATTGTTATGACTGGTCATGCGGGATACGATGAATATGGTAAAGATATTGTTTGTGCTTCGGCATCAAGTATTGTCATTACTAGTGTGAATGCATGTCTTAGAATTGATAAGAGTTCTTTAACTTATAAAGAAGAACAAGATAAACTTACCATTGAAGTTACCAGTGATAACAAGAATGTTTATTTAATCATCGAAAATATGATTCAAATGCTAGAAGAGTTAGCATTATCTTATAAAAAAAATATTAAAATAATAAAGGAGGATTAGACCATGAATTTTATGAAGTTAAATATCCAATTATTTGCTCACGTTAAAGCTCAAGGTTCTACACGTAATGGTAGAGATTCTCGTGGACGTAGATTAGGTGCTAAAGCAGCAGATGGACAGACTGTTAGTGCAGGTTCTATTCTATATCGTCAAAGAGGAACAAAGATTTATCCAGGAGTAAATGTTGGAATGGGTAAAGATCATACACTATTTGCAAAAGTAACTGGTGTTGTTCGTTTTGAAAGACTTGGTAGAGATAAAAAGAAAGTAAGCGTTTACGAAGCATAAGTAAATGCTTTTTTGTGCCAAAAAAAGAGATTCGTTAATCTTCGAATCTGGCATCTAAATAATAAATTGGTCTTTTTTCGGTTTTGTCATAATTTTTTTCAAAGTCCGTCATAATGTTTGGTATTTTTCGCTCGTCATGATGTAAGTCTAGACTCACTACTTCAAATGTATACCAATACTTTGACAAGCTTTCTAGGGAATATTGGAATAAAGTTTTATTGTCGGTTTTTAAGATAACGTGTTTATGTTTTTTAAATATTTTATCATAAAGTCTTAGGTAAGATTCATGAGTAAATCTTTTCTTTTCGTCTTGTTTTTTGGGCCATGGTTCTGAGAATGTGAGATAAATCGTATCGATTTCTTTGCCAAAAAATTTGTCTATGTCTTTCGCATCGGCATTAATTAGTTTTAAATTTGGTAAATTTTGACCTCTTAATCGATCTACGGCTTTTACCATTTGTGAGTCATAAAGTTCTAAACCAATAAAATTGATGTTAGGATAGCTTTTCGCCATATTGATAATAAATTCACCTCTACCCATACCGAGTTCTAAATGAATTGGCTTATCATTTTCAAAAAGGCTAGACCATTTATTTTTGTAGGCCTCTGGATTACTTACTAAATAGGGGCTTTTATTAATAATATTATTTGCATCTTTAATTACATTGTATCGCATAAAATCACTTCCTGAAAATATTATAGCATGCTTTTATATTTTCGTAAAACACTTTTCATGTTTATTTAGTCTAGTACTTAACATTCTTATACATCTTTTTGTTTTCCAAACGCTTTAATTATGATATACTTAATAGAGAGGTTTGATATTTATGCAAGAAATGGTTATTTCTATAATGAATCAATTTGGATATTTTGGAGTGTTTTTTCTCATTGCGATTGAAAATATATTTCCACCAATTCCTTCAGAAGTGATATTATTATTTGGTGGGTTTATGACAACGTCTACGAATTTAAGTGTTGTTGGTGTTATCATTGCGGCGACGCTTGGTTCTTTACTTGGTGCGATTGTTTTGTATTTTATTGGTAAAATTTTAAATAAAGAAAGACTAAAAAGAATTGTGTCTGGTAAAGTTGGTAAAGTTTTAAGACTTAAAGCAAGTGATATAGAAAAAGCAGATCATTGGTTTGATACGAAAGGAAATAAAACGGTATTTTTCTGTCGGTTTATTCCGATCGTTCGTAGTTTAATTAGTATTCCCGCGGGTATGAGTGAAATGGCTATGCCTAAGTTTTTGATCTATACCATTGCAGGTTCTCTAATCTGGAATTCTGTACTCACGATTATTGGAGCACAAGTGGGTGAGAATTGGGAATCTATTTTAGGAATCTTTGATAATTTCTCTCATATTGTTTTAATTATATTGATTGTCCTTTTTGTGTTAATTGTAGGAGTATTTTATTATAAGCGACTTCATAAAAAGAAAAAAATAAAAGAGTAGGTGAGAGGATGAAAAGAGGGTTTGCTCTTTTAGAAACGATTATTGTTATTACGTTTGTTACGGCGTCACTACTTTTATTATACGGAACTTTTACTAGCATGATTGATAATAGTAGGAAAAATATTTTGTATGATGATGCGACCAATATTTATAAAATGTATTATTTGAAAGAATATTTGGAATTAAATAATCTTCATAGTTTAGAAGGGGAAGATATTCGGGAAATTACCTGTGATGATTTTTCCTTCAGTAGTTGTTCTGCGCTTATGAATACACTTTCGATCGAGCATCTTTATTTAGTAAGATATGGATTAAAAAATTATAACCAAGATAATTATGCTAGTAGTTTTAATGAGTATTTAGGATCTTTAGCGAATAGTGATGACTATAATTACCGCTTAATTGGTGAGTTTATGATTGAAGGAGAGTATCATTATGCAAGTATTGGGGTGAGTGCATCATGAGAAAACAGGGATTTACCATTTTGGAATTACTTATTAGTATTGTCTTAATTTCAGTCGTTTTACTTTTACTGTTGCGAGTTATGATGTCGCTTGAAGTGATTAATCATGATACTAGTTATGCGAGTGATGATGAGATTGGAAGAACAGAAATGATTCAAAATATTGAAAGTGATTTTCTAGAAAATCATTTAAATGGAATAGAAATAACTCGTAATAATGATTCAACGACAATACGCTTTTTGATGGATGAAGAAAAAGTTTTAGTCATTAATGATGCAAGTATTACTTATGGGGATGAAGCTTATACCCTTAAAAGTAGTAATGCTCGGTACGATTTATGTATCGATTATGAGTACATGGATTTAGAAAATGATTATTATTTCGTGAAATTGCGTATTCCCGTTTTGATTGATGGAGAGAATACAACAACTCGCGATGATTTGGAACTCACTTATTTAGGACTTAAGAATGAAAACACGTCTTATTTGGAAAGTTTTTCTTGTTAAAAAAAGAGAATTAATGATGCACTAATGATTGTCTGCATCACTCTTCCTTTTAAAAATTGGTGATAACTCATCTGGGTATCTTCTAGTATAGATTTTACTTGAGTATGAATGCTTAATCCGCCAAAAGAGATAATACAGACCGCTATTAGCTCTTTTATTTTGAGTGCAATTTCTAAATCTTTTAAATTGTTAAGTCCATTGGTTATTTCGAGAAAACCAGATATCAGTGTTTTTGTGAGAGGAGTTGTAGGAACTAAATTGGTTATGATATAGGTTAGAAGCATATAAAATGTAATGGTTCCTAAAATCATTAGAAGAGTCATCATACTTTTATTAATACTTTTACTTAAAACGCCACCATTATGAGCTTCCTTTTTTAGTGTGTTTGCTGTTATTTGGGGAGCTTTTTTTCTTAATATAATCCCAATGATTAAGTTGGATAGATAGTGTATTGCTATAATTTTAAAAGTGGAAGTGGCGGGAAATATTAAATTTAGCATAGTCATTAAGAATAAGGGGTTAGAAAAATAGGTGAAGGATAAAAAATGGCTCGCTTCTTCTACGCTTATTTTCTTTTCACTGGTTAATTCTTTTAAAATATAAGCATTACTTGGGGTACCACTTATTAGGCTCATGAAAATAATATAAGCACCAATTCCACTGGTATGAAATACTTTTAAGAAAATCTGGTTAAAGATTAAGTAGAAGTAGTAGGGAATGTTTAGGAAAATTAGAATATCGTTTAAAATAAACATGGGAAATAAAGATACAAAAACTCTTTTGAAAAATAAGTTTACAGCATCAATTATAATACTAGCTACTTCTTTATTGTTCTTAAAAATAAAGAAAATAGCTAAAAATGAAAATAAACAAAAAGTAAAGTTTAATAATTTTTCCTTCATAAATGCCTCTTTATTTGATATAATTTATTGGGTGATATTATTTGTTTACTAGAATATATGAGAAATTAAAAGAATTTATTAAAGAGAATTATAAAGGTTTAATTGCCATTGTTGTGGTATTTTTATTATTTATGGTTGAACTGCCTTATTCGATTTATACTCCAGGTGGGGCGGTTAATTTAAATGATCGTATTACCGTTGAAGATGGGTATGAAACTCAAGGATCCTTTAATATGGCTTATGTATCCATGGTGCGGGGGTCTATTCCGTTCCTACTTATTTCCTATGTTATTCCGGATTGGGATATTGTTGTAAAAGAGGATATTACCATTGAAGGTGAAGACATGGATGAAATGCTAGCTAGAGAACGTCTTAGTATGCAAGAGAGTATGGATGCTGCCATTATTAATGCTTATCGGGCTGCAGGAAGAGACGTTCAAATTACTGGAACGATCAATGAAGTTAGTTATATCACGGAAGAAGCAGATACGGATTTAGATATAGGCGATCAAATTCTTAGTATTAATGGAGTAGATATTGCTTCTTTTGATGAACTTAAAAGTGTGGTTGAAGGATTGGCTGCCCGCGAGGAAGTTCGTCTTAATGTGATACGCGATGAAGAAGAAATAGAGTGCTATGCGATTACTTATGATAATGATGGCATAAAAATTGGAGTCAGCATTCTTACTACTTATGAATATGTCACTGATCCAGAAGTTACGATTACATCGAAAGCTAGTGAAGCTGGATCTAGTGGGGGTCTTATGATGAGTTTAGCTATTTATAACCAGTTAGTTCCTGAAGATATTACTGGTGGAGCAAAAATTGTAGGAACTGGTACGATTGATATTGATGGAAATGTTGGGGAAATTGGTGGAGTAAAATATAAGCTTATTGGGGCTGTCAAAAATGATGCAGAAATATTCATGTGTCCGGAAGGAAATTATGAAGAAGCATTAAGTGTTGCCGAAGAAAAAGATTATGATATTACGATTATTAGTGTTAGTACTTTTGATGAAGCCATAAAAAAATTAGAAGAATTACACTCATCTAATTAAGTTTTGAATATTGTTAGGGATGCGCAAACGAGCAGCATTCTTTTTTATTTGCTCTTCATCTAAAAACTCATTACGGCAAGAATTTAAGAATTTATTTGCAGTGGCTTCATCTGGTATGGCAAAGTAGGTTGGTAAAATAAGATTTGATCGTTCAATGTCTTCTTTTAACGTGCTTGCTACTTTAGCTACTCGAGTAGGAGATGCAAATTCACCGAAAGTAATGATGCTATCTAAAGACTTTGTTGGTATGTCTTCTTCGGTGATATGGAATTTTTGAACTTTGGCTAGATTCAAATTTTCTTTATCATAAGATGTGCTATTAAGAAATAATTTGATTAAGATATCTAAGTCAATTTGATTGGGGTTTTCAAGTTCTACATAATCCATAAAATCTTCGAATTCTAAATATCTTGATAATAATTCATCGATGTTTTTGGTGGATAAAACCAGTTCATAGAAGCATTCGAACAACGCATAGGAAAATTTACGTTCTGTACTCATAATTTTCTCCACTATTTTCATTGTTTCTACTTTGATTTTAAAGAAGTTGCGGGTTATTAGAAAGTTTATTTTATCACTTTCACTTTTTAAATATTTTTCTTGTCTAGGTATAAGTGCAGATTCTTTTAACTCATCTGTTAAAGTACCATCGTAGCCAATAAAAGCTTTATTTGTTGCAAAACCATCTTCTGTAATCTCGGTAATTTTAGGTTTATAAAATTCAATTGTCTTATCCTTTAATTTTCCGCTTACATACATTTTAATTTCTCCTTTCATAATCGTCTAAGAAAAAGTATTTGTCATTATCTTTTTTATAACCCAATACTTGATTTAAATTAATATTTTCCATACTTTTAAAAATATTGTAATCAATATAGGGACTCTTTTTCCTTAAATCGTTAATCAGTGCTTTGATCTCTTTTCTTTTGCTTTTTTCTTCATCAATTGTGCTTTCTAAAGTCATTTTGCAAGCACAATTTAAGAAATGCAAGTCGTTGTATTTAGCCCATGAGATAATATCATGCTCTTTAACTAAATACATTGGTCTTATGAGTTCTAGGCCAGGGAAGTTGTCACTGTGCAGTTTGGGTAGCATGGTTTTAATTTCTGCACCATAAAACATAGATAGTAGGTTTGTTTCAATGACATCATCAAAGTGATGACCTAAGGCAATTTTGTTACAGCCAAGTTCTCGCGCTTTATTATAAAGATGACCTCTACGCATTCTAGCACACATATAGCAGGGGCTTTTGTGACC